>CAYJUT010000056.1:0-5495 GCA_964373415.1 uncultured archaeon
TGAGCAGAGCTCAACTTCGAGTTAGTCGTGGGTTATATTGCCAACGATTTGATATTAAACCCAGCGAATAATCTAGTATTATTATACCGGGCTTACTTATAGCGTACAACTCTCATAATATTCCAGGCGTATTAAGTCGAACACTATAGTGCTTGCCAATCATCTAAATTATTAGTATTTGCCATCTATATATATTTTGGTACGTTCCAACAAGTCCTTTAGGGCGCTATAAAGTGGTAAAATGATAGAAATAATAATACTTGCCGTCGTTCTTACAACAATAGCCGGTCTATGGGACCTCAAGACAACAGAAGTGCCTGACCACCTGCTCTATGCGATGATATCTATAGGCATAATTTACTGGGTCGGCAACTGGATACTAACAGGCGATCTTACATCGCTTGCCGTTTCATTGACTGTGGGAACCCTTCTACTGGCACTTGGCATAGTCATGTACAGGAAAGGGCAGTGGGGCGGTGCAGATGCATGGATACTTGCGGCAATCGGCTACATGATACCGTTCTATAATGGCGAGGTCTTCATAGTTCCTTACCTACTGAATTTCGTAATAGTCAGCATAATTTACAGCGTCGCATACGCGGCCATCATAGGTCTCATAAACAGGGGCGTTTTCAGATACGTTTACAAGGACCTGAGATCAAAATGGAAAATAACGGCGGGCATTCCGGCCGTATTGATGGTTCTTGTTTTCATAACGGCTATCGAAAGACCGTTCTTTACAGCGTTAATTTTCAACCTCTTCGTATTGTTCACGCTTTTGATACTGTTCTGGCGCTATGCCGTCGTGCTTGAAGCAAGGGTGTTCAAAAAACGCGTGCCAACAAGCAAACTAAAAATCGGCGATGTTCTGGAAAAAGGCAACTGGGTGGGCCTCACAGCGAAACAGGTTAAGCAGCTCAGAAGCCGGAAGCGTTATGTCGTGATAAAGGACGGCATGCGTTTCGTGCCCGTTTTCGCTATCGCACTTGTGCTGACACTGCTGTTCGGGAACCTGTTTTTTGTGATTTTTTAAGCTTTTCTTGAAAAAGTCGATAATATGTTAGTTACATTGCCGTACAAAATACTGGTTGACAAGGAAGTAAAGGGCAAGGTAGCCGATACGATAAAAAACGTAAAATTAGGTAAAAGTTGCATTGTTTTTTGCAGTGATAATATACAAAAAATAGTAAAAAACGAGATAAATGAGATAACCTCTTCATTTGATGTCAACCTAATAGAGCCTGTATCTACGGAAAGAGACTATCTATCAAAAATTGCAGAAAAAACTAATGCCGATTTTTTTATCGGCATAGGCGGCGGAAAGACTATAGATGCAACAAAATATGTCTCTCATGTAAGTGGAAAGCCGTGGGTAGCTTTTCCAACAATCTTAAGTCATGATGGAGTTGTTTCATCAAGAGCAGTACTAAATAACAATGGAGACAAAATTTCCGTTGACGCTCAAGAGCCTTCTATAATAATAGCAGACCTTGGAATAATCAAAAAGGCAGATTATACTTATCTTGCTGCTGGAATCGGCGACCTGATATCCAAATTTTCTGCGGTTGAAGATTGGAAAATAGCGAGTAAAGCGGGTAAAGAGGAGTACCATGAGATAATGGCACAGCTTTCGCTTGTTTCAGCAGAAGCAGCAACATTGCACATAGACGAAATAAAGAAAAAAGACTATCACGGCCTTGAAATATTGTTTTGGTCACTTGTATCGGCTGGTTTCGCAATGAACATTTATGGTTCTTCTAGACCTGGTTCGGGAAGCGAACACAATATTTCACATGCACTTGACAAACTTGGCTCTAAAGCGTTACATGGACAACAGGTTGCACTAACTACTGTAATATCGACTTACTTGCAGAATGGTGACTGGCAAAAAATAAGAAATACACTGATTAAAGCGCAGCTCCCTACAACTGCAAAAGGACTTGGTGTGAAAAAAGAAGACATGATAAAGGCACTGGTAATGGCCAAGAAAATCAGAAATAGATACACTGTACTTGATAAGTATAATTTCACTGATAAATCAGCAGAAAAAGTCCTCACAAAATTGAAAATAATTTAGCCTTTAAAATTTCTTATTTCAGTAATCATGGATTTTACATTTTCGTTATTTTCTATTGCAGTTCCAGTAACAATTATGTCTGCCCCTGCGCGCAATATCTTTTTTACAGTGTCAGGAGATCGTATACCGCCACCAACTATAAGATTTACATCTGTCGCGTTTTTTACGGCCCTTATCATTTTTTCGGGTACATGAGAGGTGGCACCTGATCCTGCTTCTAAATAAACAAATTCCATGCCCATGTACTGTGCAGCGAGTGCATAAGTCACGGCCTTTTCATGTTCGTTCTGTTTTATCAGGTCGGCTTTTCCAACACGACCAACTTCCATACCAGGTTCTATTATCAGATATGCCATAGAAAGAGGTTCTATACCCATTTTTTTAATTATTAAAGCACCTTTTTTCTGTGCACCGACTATCCAATAAGAATCCATAGAATTAAGAAGTGACATGAAAAATATTGCGTCTGCGTATTTCGATATGCCGTTCAGTCCGCCTGGAAAAAGTATGATAGGTTTTTTGCATTGGTTTTTTATAATTCTTATGGAAGTATCAAGATAACTAGTCTCTATGTTTGTCGAGCCCCCAACCATTATTGCATCAGTCCCATAGGCGTTGAGCATTTTTGCCGTTTCCTTGAGTCTTTTGGCACTCATCTTAGACTTATCGGGGTCGATCAGAGAGAAATGCAATGGACCTGATTTGAGCTTGTTCTGGATATATTTACCGACGTTTTTCATGCAAATAACATAAACAGAAATAGATTAAAACTACTCTACAACAATCGGAACCCGGTTGTACATCGAGCGCATCATTGCAGCAACTTCTTCTATGGTCTTCTCTAATCTGCTAACACGGGCACCCAAAGGCGAGAGGTCAGGGGCCTCTATAGTTTTCATGTGCTGATTTATGTCCGCTATCTGCCTCATGTACTCCTCGCGGCTGACAATGTTTGGCAGGCGCCTGTCAAGCGACTTTGCAAAGTCGTTAAGCTGTTGGGTAAGTATCTTTATCGTCTGCATCTTCATGTTGCTTTCCATGTCCTGCAATCTGCCAGCGAGCTTGGGCATGTCAAGATTTTCAAGGTTGCCAAGCTTTTGCAGCGAGCCCTGCATGTCTCTTAGCTTGTTGTCTATAAGCTGCACGCGCCTCTCCAATGATACACGGTCAATATCAAGATCCTCGACTTCTTCCGCAGCCATGTTTATGTTTTTCATCTTCTGTTCCATTTCATTTACTTTTCTTTCAAGTGACATCCTGTTCACAACTTCTTTCTCCATTTCCTCCCTTTCTTTTACTAGCTGGTTTGCGAGCTCCCTTATTTCCTTCAACTCGTGATCCCTGATCTGTTCTAGAGATTTATTAATATTTTTTACATCATTAAATCCCGTCTTGTTAGCCTGTGACAGGGAATCCCGCATATACTTTTCATAATTTTCTAGCTTACTTGCCATGTCATCAAGCCTTTTCTCCAGCGATACCCTGCTTACGGACTCGTCTTCAAGGGCCTCTTTTATTTGTTCAATGTCATTATCGCCTGCGCTATAATGCCGCGCCGGCTGTATAGAAGCAATATGTTTTTCTAGCTCTTTCTTGTAGCTGTCGGCATCAAATCCTTTCATCTTTCCAAGCGTCGTCCGCATTTCTGTAAGATTCCTTTCGACGTCAGCGAGCCTGCTATTCGTCATGAGAGACTCGTTCAGTTTCCTGTCTATCATGCCAACCTTTTCTGTGAGCTGTTCAAGTTCATCGTTACTAGCCGGCTGCGCAGAATTCTGGATCTTGTTTATCTTTGAGTAAACATCATTCCGCAATTCTTCTATTTGCGTATGCGGGTCGAAATTCCCGATTTTGTCTGATATATCATTCAGGACTCTTTCATGTTCGGACATCCTGCTCTTTACACCGCTCATTATCTCGCTGCTGGCCCTGTCAAGCTCTTTCCTGTAATCCGGCGCTGCTTTTCTCTGATCGCGAAGTTCCTTTACCTCCCTCTCAAGCTTTTCAACGCCCATGGTGAGGTCTTCCAGATTGAGCTCAGGCCGGTTTATCTTGTCCATCTTCTGTTCCATGAACTGGACCTTTGACATCAGGTCCCGTCTTAGGCTGTCCAGCCCTGCACGCGTGTCCTGTAAAGTCTTCTTGAGCTTCTCGTCACCTTTTTGTCTGGCGTTCTCTTCCAGTTTGCTTATCCTTTCGTCCAGATTTTCCTCCAGCTTGTCAAGCTTTTTGAACTGTAGGCGTGAAAATTCTTTTTCATCCCCGAAAGACTCTATGCGTCTCTTGAGCTCTTCCATCTCATCTTTAAGGTATTCTATATCATTGGCGCCCTTGCTGCCCAGTTGTTCCTCCAGCTTTTCAGTCTGGTCTTTGACAAACTGTGCAATGGCTTTTATTGATGCCTCCATTTCCCTGAGTCTTTTTTGTTCGTCCATTATCTAACCCCAATAATATTTTCACTTTTCAGGGTGTTTGAAAAGAAATGTTCTTCAACACTACATACATAATAATTGTATTGCATTTCTCTATCTTCTCCCCAGTATACTTTGAACGTCTGCAAGCAGGTCATCCTCTTCCAGCTGCTCGCGGCCGCGCTGCGCAAGAAGTGCCTCAAGGGTGCTTACCTTTTTCTCCAGTTCTTGTATTGCTTCCTTGAGAGAATCATCAGTAATCGCCTGCACAACCGGTTTGCCCATAGAATTTATTTTGTCTTCAAGCATGGCAATCCTAGAATCCAGGTCGGTCCCCATCGGGACGGTCGTGGATGCGTGAGTAGCAAGTTCGCTTTCTATCCTTGTAATCCTTTCCGATATGTCAGGAGCGGCGGGCACTATGCCGAAATCAAGCCCCTCCACTATCTTCTCTCTCACCTTCGTATTTTCGAGCTGCAAAAGCAGGAGAAGGTCCTCGAGCTCCTCTATCCTGTCCTCGACGCTGTAGTGGGGCTGTTGCTGTGTTTGTGCAAGTCTTTTTTCTATTTCATTGAACGTCAGTTTCAGTTTTTCCTCGAGTCTGCCGAAGCGCTCATCAATCTCGGCTATCTTGTGTGGTTGCACTCCGGCAGTGCTCTTCACCTGAATTTCCCTTGGCGGCTGCCTCTGAGTATCATTCAGTTTTTTATCTATTAAGTTGAACGTAACCTTTAATTTCTCTTCCAGCTTATCGAGCCTGTTTTCCAATTGTGCAGCATCAGCCATATCTATTCACTTAATTTACATTGCCAAGGCCACTATACCTGGTGAAATCAAATCGTTGGCAATATAACCCACGACTAACTCGAAGTTGAGCTCTGCTCAACCTGAGTCGCCAAAAGACTTCTCTGGAAGTCTTTTGCACGAAGTCGCGGGTTTGTCAACGACAGGGTCCCGGATTCATTGCCGCAAGAGGATGGCAGTTTTCAATGAATCTAAGATAACAT
>CAYJUT010000057.1:0-5420 GCA_964373415.1 uncultured archaeon
CGAGTTAGTCGTGGGTTATAATTACCAACGATTTGATGTCAAATCAAATTGTGATAAACTAAAGGAAAGGTTGGACATCTGCCTCCACTTTTGGTGTTTTGATTAATGAAATTGATGAGAGTTCATCACACGCTGTTCGTCTATTTTGTCAGACTACTTAGCCATTTTTCGTATTTCTTGTTGAAAGTTACAGGTATATTTGCGACGCATGGAATCGTGTAGGGATGGATTTTTTCAACTTCCTTCACTATCCTGTTATAATTTTTGCTCTCTGTTTTCGCAATAAGAATGACCTCCTTTTCCTCGGCGACTTTGCCGTTCCATGGATATATGCTGTTTGCGGAGAAAATGTTTGCGCATGCGATGAGCTTTTTATTGATGAGATGCCTGGCTATCTTACACGCTTCTTTCTTTGTTGGATTTGTGATGTAGACAAGAACGAACGACATAGGTATAAGTGATCATTGGAAATTTATATAGGTTCTACGAATGACGCGGCGTTTCCATTTTGTATAATCTTTATTAACCGACTCCATTGTAATAGCAATTATGCCCGAAGAAAAAAAACCCGGAATAAGCGGATCAGGCAAAAAGGATATCGATATTAGGCACCGCCCCGGTTTGCCCGTTAAAAAAGACGGCATAAAATATAGCGTTCCGTCTTTGGTCAGGAAGAAAATAAAGAAAGAGACTCATGATGAAAAGGTTCAGGGGAGCCTGCGCGCATCGACAAGCGAGGGCATGTTCAACGCCGCATCAACGAGCATAACCAGCACCTTCGTGACCCCGCTTGCGCTTGCACTGAAAGCTACTAACGCAGAAATAGGTCTGCTGGGAGCCGCGCAGAGTCTTGCCAACACTGTTGCACAGATACCCGGCGCAAAGCTCACGGGATATTACCCACGAAAAAGCATCTGGATGCTTTCGCAGCTGACGAGCAGGATTATTTTCTGGATACCTATAATGTTTCTTCCTTTTCTTCCGCTGGACAATCCTGTCATGCTGCTTATAGTCTTGATGACATGCATCGCGTTCTTTGCCGGCCTGCGCGCGCCGGCTTGGTCAAGCCTCATGGGCGACCTTGTGCCGCTCAAAGTACGCGGTCATTATTTCGGTATGCGTAATATGATTACTGGCCTTGCCGGCCTTGCCGCCACAATAGGGTCGGGCATACTTGTGGGCTATTACGGCTTTTCTGTCATAATATTTGTCGCAATCGTGCTCGGCATAATATCGGCTTTCTTTTTCATGCGCATGTATGAACCAACTTTCAGGCGCGTTTTCCACTATAAGCACGAGTTTCAGTTTAATCCGCGTTATTGGAGAACTTCGCTAAGCGTAAACAAGGCGCTTGTTGTGTTTACGGCCTATCTGTTCTTCATGAATTTTGCAGTGGAAATAGCTGCGCCGTTTTACACAGTTTACATGCTTAAGGATCTAAACATTGACTATTTTTGGTTTGCCGTCCTGACAACGCTGGGCGCTGCGATAAGGATTTTTTCCTTCAAGTACTGGGGCCGCCTTAATGACATGTTTGGAAGCAGGAAAATATTGATAGTGACCGGTTTTTTCAGTTGCTTCACCCCGTTCCTGTGGTTGTTTGTATCGAACGTGCACCAGATAGCCGCTATCAAAATTTTTGACGGGTTTGTATGGGCAGGCCTGGACCTTGTCGTGTTCAATTATTTGCTTGATGTGACCCCGACAAACAAGCGGCCGCAGTACATAGCGAATCATAACTTTTTTGCCGGAATGGGCGTTGTTTTTGGCGCCCTGACAGGCGGACTGCTGGCTGAGTTACTGCAGGGTTCAGCATTTTTATGGTTTCACGGACTTCAGGTAGTGTTCCTGATATCGTTTGTGCTTCGCCTTGCGACGCTTTTCGTACTGCCGAAAATAAGGGAGACAAACATAAAGCGTGGTGACCTGGCCCCGATGAAGTACGTTTTCATGCAGTCAATGGCCGTGGAGCCCGCGCACGGCGTAAAAAACAGCATCTTCTTCACGTTCAGGTATCCCGAGAAATTTGCCCATGGTCTTGAGAATAGTATCAAGAAAGTAAAATACAAGATAAGGATAAAGGGCAGCTAGTTGCATGGAGTTTTTAAAATTATCCTCCAATCAACTCATATGCAGTTCAACCTGTTGGAAACCCTGGAAGTGCCCGTGCGTTGCATAAAACCGGTTATAGATATAACACAGATAGAAAATTACAGTCATTTTTCGGCTGTGCGGCTTGCCAAGAAGTATTTCGAGCGCCAGGGATTTTCTGTCCTTGACGGCGGTGATTTCGAGAACAATTTTATGCTTTATTTCTATGACAACAACGACCGTTTGTTTTTTGACGAATACATAAAGGTGAAACTTGGAAAGGCCCACGTCACAGTGGACGAAATAAATTATTGTGAACAAATATTGAAAAAAATACCGGAACCTGTTGTGCGCCAGCTTTTGGCTTTATGCCGTTTTTGCTCGTACATGGGTGATCCGGGTTTTCCTGAGCTTGTTCTGGCCGGTAAAGAAGGGCAGATAAAATATGTCCTGTTTGACGAGCTTTCAGCCAGCCAGAAGATGTTTTTGCTGTTCTCGAGAATGCTTGACATAGAAATCGAAATTGTGAAAATGGCACCCGAAGAAAAATATGAAATGATAAAAATTGATATTGACGCCCTGCTTGGCTCTGTATTGAACGAGAGGCGGACAAAAAATATTATTGAAGGCCTCGAGTCGAACATAGAAGAAATAAAGACGGGATGGGAAGACAAAAAACTGCTCGACGAACTCGGCTATCTGGAAACGGAGAAGGCGAAAAACCCGCTGTTTCTTTTCCGTAAGTGGAAACAGCAGGGATTTCTGTCGTCTCAGCAGCTGAAGGAGCTTGTTGATTTTATCCTGGCACATTCACGCCATGACCTCAACGGCTATCTGAAGGATCTTGAGAACGACCAGGTTTTCATGCAGATGGCGCGCACGAAAACGGAGGATGCGATGAAAAAGAAGGCTGAGTACATGCAAAAGAAGTTCGGACTTGGCAGAAGCAGATCGAAGCTCCTACTGAATTTTTTCTGATTCTAAGATGGAAAATCAGGGCGATTAACTATAACAAGAAAATGCAATACGTTATTTTCGAGGAGAGTTTTCTGCGAATGACAATGAGCCAAATTTATAATAAGTTTTCTTTCCCAATAAGTGCTTTCTTTTTTAATATTTCTTGGCTAAGCTTCTTTTCTAAAGAAGGTTAAAAGAAAGGGCTTACTTCCTCATCTTGTCCTTGCATTCATTGCATATCATGCCCATGTTTGACTTTTCCAGCATGCCGTCGCACATTATGCACTTGTTTGTGGCAGTTTTGACAGGGTTGAAGTTGACAGCCATGGCTGATTTATGACGTATAGACTTTTTATATTCCTTGAATTTTTGCATGCAATATTTTCAATTACTAGTGAATTACGAAAAAATTACATCAAAACAAAAAATTTTTTAACCCACATTTTGATTGAAAAACAAAAAATTATGAAAGCTTTAAGTAGATAAAACGCTTACTTTACCGTAAGTGGTTCGATGTCGATGTTTAACAGGTTCTTCAGGAAAAGACATCCTGAGGTGGAGGAGAAGATAGAAGAATTTACTGAACTGCCTCAGGAAGGCGAGCATGGTCCCAAAGTCAGTGTGGTAATAGAAAAAATAGATGGCCTTGCAGACGCGGACCGCATAATAAAGAGGGTCAGGACAGGCAGCATTGTTATAGCCCGCATAAAGGAGCTGAGAGAGCAGAATGTTGATGAACTGAAGCATTGCATATCAAAGATAAAGACTTCAGCAGCAGTTTTTCAGGGCGACCTTGCCGGAGTGGGCGAGGAATGGCTGCTTATAACACCTTCCTCAGTTGCGATCAACCGGGGCGAGTCGACATCCGCAGGCAATGTATAATTAACTACTTCTGAGTGAAGCTTGTAATAATTATAAGCTATATAAACAGTTTTCCGTCAATTTATAGCATGAGTAGAGACGCGGTATACATAGCGGCCATCGTGGCGATTTCTTCCGTTTTCGGGGCGCTGCTTGGCCAAGCGTGGCTCTTATTAGTTTGAAAAGGAGGAATATCATGGCAAAGAAACCATTCGGCGGGTATTCAATAAGTTTCAAGGGCAGAAAAGAAACTGTCGAGGATGTATTCGGCAGCAGGCCTTTGGCACCGAGCGAAATGACAAAGAAACTCTGGGCATTCGTCAAGGGCAAGAAATTGTCAAGCAAGGGCTAAACGATATTTTTTTCTTTTTTATTTTCAATATATTTTCACGAAATTTTTTATTAACGACCCTGCCAATGAAATAATCGTAGAAATTGGCCAAAAAATAAAATTTTGCAAAATCCTACAAGTCGCCTGACCTGACTGTTTTTCTGTCGTTGCTTTTTGCGCGTGCAACAGCGTCATTTATCAATGCTTCAACCTTCTTGTCAAGCGCATCAACAAAGTCGCCTCCGCAGTTCATTTCGGCTTTCTTTATCACATCTTTTGTGGCAGAAGTCACAACCAATCCCATTTTATCACCTGCTCTTAATCTAAGGTTCGGTCATATAAATAACTTTGCAGTCAATGAAGATGAGCTTATAGCCCACAAGGAAATAATAATTCTGTTCATGGAATACCGCCTGTTTGGGTTTGAGCATTTCTTTTTTGGCTGTTCTACCGTATAAGTCATGAAACTGGTTTTTCTGCTAGTTTTTTAAACATGTAAAATCCAAATACAATCAATGTCCAAGTATCTTGCCGAGGCCATAGCAACATTTGCGCTCATATTTGTCGGCGCAGCTTCTGTGTTAGCGGGCACGGGAACGCTTGGCATTGCATTTGCGCATGGCCTTGTCCTTGCAGCCATGATTTATGCTGTTGCTCATATATCGGGCGCTCATATCAATCCTGCGGTCAGCATAGCGATGTGGGCAACAAAGAGGATGAAGGGCATTGAAGCGGCGAAGTATATAGTTTCTCAACTGATCGGCGCATCTATCGCAGCTTTCCTGCTGACAGGCATCTACGGCAATGTGGCATCAAGCGTGAACAACCTTGCGCCAAGTATCGGATTCGGACAAGGCGTTCTGATAGAAGCCATACTTACATTCTTTCTGGTGTTCGTGATATTTGGCATAGCCGTTGACAAAAGAAGCAACGGTCATCATGCGGCCCTTGCAATCGGGTTCGTGCTTATCTTCGATCACATAATCGGCCTTTCATTGACAGGCGCTTCGATGAACCCTGCGCGCACATTCGGTCCTGCACTGGCAAGCGGTTTCTGGACCAACCATCTTGTTTACTGGATCGGCCCGATAGTAGGCGCTCTTGTCGCTGCGTTCCTGTATCAGAAGGCATTTTTAGGCAAGAAAAGATAACCTATTTTTGTCTTCTCATCTTAGATTCA
>CAYJUT010000058.1:0-5336 GCA_964373415.1 uncultured archaeon
CAGTGAACTGGAAGTTTTAAAAAACCTAGAATCTGAGTATTGTTTGTTCTCGTTCAGGACCCACTGAAATTATTTTGGCGGGGGCTATCTGGTCCCAGAATTCTACAAGTTCTTGGGCATGTTCGTGCAGATCATCGAATTCTCTTGCGTCTGTTGTGCTGGACATCCAGCCACTCAAGCGTTTTTCATAGAATGGTGGGTATTGAGCCAAAAATAGCGGGCTAAATCTCCTTGACAGTCTGCGATTCTCTTCATAATATGTGCAAATCGGTATTTCTGGAATAAAGTCAGAAACGTCAAGCTTTGTTAGCGCTAGCCAGTCGAATCTATTTAGCATATGAGCATATTCTGTAGCTACTAAATCAGGCCAGCCCGTTCTTCTTGGTCTTCCGGTACTTGCGCCATATTCATTGCCGGCAATCCTTAGGTACTGGCCTATTTCTCTTTCACTTGCATTACCTTTACGAATATTATGTGACAGTTCGTCAAATTCTTGGCTATCTAGTTTTGATTCTGTTTTCTCGTCGCCTTCCTTCCCTAATTCAGTCGGAAAAGCTCCGCTGCCTACCCGTGTTATGTAGCCAGCTTTCATAACACCCACAACTTCTGTTATTTCTTTCGGTGGTACTCCCAACCCGCTCGGTACGCCAGCTACAGTTGCATTCGAAGATGTAACATACGGATATGTTCCGTGGTCCCTATCTAATAAACTGGCTTGGGCCCCCTCCGCTGCTATACGGCCATTTTCTTTTAGAATATTATTTGACAAATGCATTGTATCTGTAACATTATTTCCAAATTCTCCGAGCATACGACTATAAGATTCTGCAATATCTGAGGCGTTCAGTGGGGACTCGCCCAATTTTGTTAAACGTTCTGAAACGCTTAGTTCCGCATCCAATTCCTCAAGAAGTTCTGTCAAAATATTGCGTGGCCCAAAAAAATGTGCCATTAGGGGTGTTATTCGTGCAGTGCGTGAGGAATATGCTGAGCCCATTCCTCTGCCTGTAGTTCCTATCTTCCTTGCCTTTGGACTTGTCCTTTCAGCTGCAGTATGGTAAGGTGTTATAACTGTGCACATATCCGATATGTAAAGATTTGATAAATTACTGCCCGTCTGTCTAACTGAATTTGCTTCCTCGAGAAATAATTTTGGGTCGAGTGCCACGCCGTTTCCTATTATATTCCGAACGTACGGATAGAGGATTCCCGAGGGTATTACATGCAAAACAATTTTTCTTCTTTGACTATCATAAATTGTATGGCCTGAGTTCGGACCGCCATTGAACCTTGCAACAGCGTCGTATCCGTTCTGCACAAGATAGTGGATTACCTTTCCCTTCCCTTCGTCTCCCCAATGGCAACCTATCACTGCTGTTATCGGCATTTTTTCAATCTCTCCTGTGATAAGGATTTATTGAGCAGTGTTCCTGCATCTCTACCACGCTCCTGAAACCTTGTTTATTCATGCTCTGTTTAACTGCTTCTATGAGGCCTGCGACATAAGGTTCTCCGGGACCAAGATAATCAACCCATTTCACGATGCCTTCCGGAACCTTGATTCTTTGAGAATCGATTCCATATCTTATTTCTCCCCCGGCCTGCATCGCTTCTATGGATCCCATTCCCCTGTATTTTTTCTTCAGTCTTCCGTCACGATGTTCTGCAGGTGGCGGTGATTCATCAAGTCCTGCGAATAACTGTCCCATCATAACAGCATCAGTGAAAGCAAGCATTTTTGTTATGTCCGCAGCTGAGCGCACTCCGCCGTCAGCTACTCCGGCTATATGGCCATATTTGTCTCTCATTTGCATCAAAACTTGGCCGCATTCGTGCACCGCAACCGCTTGCATTCTGCCTACCCCAAGCTCCTGCTGCGTTATGCAGGCTCCTCCTGGACCCACGCCGAATTTTATCATATCTATATATTTGCCAGCGGACTCGAGAAGTTCCTTTACCAGATCGCCGGAAGCGACATTGCCCACACCGACTTGTATTTCAGGATATTTTGTTTTTATGTATTTTGCTATTTCCAGCTGGGAAGCGTATACAACACCCTGGTCTATAACGAGGCAGTCGACGCCGGCCTTGGCAGCCCTATCTATGCGGTCCATTTCTATTTCTCTTTTCTTCGGATCGTGCCACGCGCCGCCTATGGCCATGAATCCGTAAAGCTGCTTATTGTCATCAACACTTGCTAATGGATATCTCCTGTGAAGTTCTATGTCCCTGTCCGTGACGATCGCGCACGGTCGGTCTTCGTCATCTACAATAATGAGTTTGTCGAGTTTTTTGCGCTTTATTATGTTGTTGACATATTTTATGTCGCCTTTGTCTAATGTGTCTCTCCTGTGCGCGACTATTAATTTTTTCCTCCGGGTCATGACATCTTGCAGTCTTTTTTGCGGGTTTTCGGACTCGTATCTTACATCCCTGTGGCTTACGAATCCGATAAGTCTTGTATGCGGTGTGCCATCCTCTGTTATCGGTACGCTATAGAAACCGTGCTCGTCATGCAATCTTTGAACATCCTCAACAGTGCTGTCTGAACGCAAGCAAGAAGGATCAAGAACGAAAGCGGCTTTATAATTTTTAACTCTTTGAAGCTCTTTTATCTGCTCATCTACAGTCGGAAAATTATAGTGTATGACGCCTACGCCGCCAAGCAGTCCGAGCATTATAGCCATCCTGTGATCCGTTACCGTATCCATTGGCGCACCCAGAAAAGGCGTTTTAACTTCTATATCCCGCGTAACATGAGAAGTAAGATCGACCTCATCGCGGGAAAAATCAGGCAGCCTGTAAGGTTCCATTATGATATCATCAAAATCAAATTCTCTGCCCTGGAGATCGGAGTGAAGACGAACCATGCTAACTACTCAAGTAAAATTAATTTAAAGCTGCCATCAATTACGAAGAAATTACCAGTGCTCCGCAATGCTGTTCCATTCGGGGTGCTTCTTGAGAAACGCGTCCCGCACGTATTCACACGTTGGTATCACGCGCAGCCCGTTCTTCTTCGCGTGCTCGAATGCAGCCTGCGTCAGTTGCTCTGCCAGCCCCTTTCCTCTTAGTTCAGGATCGGTGAACGTGTGGAACAAGTCCATCTTCTTGCCGTTGATTGTGTAGTCAAGGAGTGCTTTCTTGCCGTTTATCTCGATGAAGAATTCGCCGTCTTTGTGCTCTATCTTATGCATAATGATTATTACGGGAATGAAGAATTTAAGCTATTCAGGCAATTTTTTTCAATGGACAAGAAAATGATTATTCTAGCTGCCGTTATATGGCATCTGACATAAATTCTCAGACATATTATAGTGTCAGTGCTATATGCGGAAGACATTAAGTTGTATGAAAACTAATGTCTTCCACTATAGTTGCGACAGCTGCTTACTGGCTCAGCATCCCGCCATGGGAGCGCATCAAAGAGGAACCGAATATCCCATGCGGCCTGACGAACTGCCACGGCTTTGACGTGACCTGCGGGCAGCCGATAGAATGCTAGCTTGTCTACAAATATGGCGATAACTGCCGGCGCTTCGCGCACTGCATGGTCGCGAATGGCACGTGCCAGATAAGCATTGAACAAAGATTCGAGGAATGCAAGGCATGCGTTTCGGCATGTGTTCCGTTGCTTGAGCAAGACTATCTGAAGGGAATGGAATGCGAGTACATGTGCACACTCTAGAAGAAAAGCTATTTCTTCTTGTAAGGCCGCTGAGAGAATCTTTTTGTCACAATGTCAGGTGATATAGACTCTCCTCTTGAGTGCAAGAATGCATATCTGACAGTGTTTTCCAGTTCCCTGACATTGCCTGGATATTCGTGAACTTTCAAAACTTCCAAGGCTTCATCTGAAAATGCAGTTTGTCTGCGATATTTTTCAATCATTTTTTTTAGATAGAATTGGGCTATAGGTCCTATGTCCTCTACCCTATCCCTGAGAGGCGGCACATTTAATGTAACGACATTGAGTCTGTAAAACAAATCTTCTCTTATACTGTCAGAAGACGGTTCTTCATTAATTGCGGATATGAAGCGGGCATCAATTCTGCGGTCGTCAACGCCTCCTACGCGCTGTACAACGCCTTCCTCGATAAATCTGAGCAATCTTGTCTGAGAGTCGAGAGGCATCGTGCTAAGCTCATCCAGGAAAAGCGTTCCTCGGTCCGCCAATTCCACCCTCCCTTTCTTTCCATCATACGAGGCGCCTGTAAATGCGCCTTTTTCATATCCGAATAGTTCGCTTTCTATCAGATCCTTGGGAATCGCGCCGCAGTTTATGGCTTCGAATGGGTATTCTGCACGCTCCGATCTTTTGTGTATTTGGCGGGCAACGAGTTCTTTCCCTGTTCCGGTTTCGCCTGTTATGAGCACATTCTCATCGTGCTGCGATGCCATGTCTATTTCTTCAAGTAGCGCAAGCATATGCGGCGAAACTGCGATAAGCTCGTATGATGTATTGAGATTATTTCTCATCTAATTACCGAGACATTGTTAAAAATAGTCTTTAAAAAGGCGAGCGCCAGCTGAAATCATAATATTGAGAACTTTGATTAACCCTCAATTTGTCAAAGTTCACAATAAGGACTTTGAACAAAATATATATTATTCAAAGTCCTCTATTTTCTTTTTGACTGGAAGCTACTTTCCCAAATTATAATATGTTCTTTTTCCAGTAGGGCTTACGAATTACAGCGAGTCCAAAATATAATATGTCTTCTTTTCCATAAAGGATTTTCTTTTTTCAAAAGAAAAGGCTTTACCATTTCTGCTCTTCAACGCCACCGTCCTCGTTCGCTTTGCGCGCCAGAAGGAAAAACAAGTATGACAGACGGTTAAGATATTTCACTATATCATCGTTTATTATACGCTCTTTCTTCAGCGCTACAACACGGCGTTCGGCTCGCCTTGCGACAGACCGGCAAACATGCAGCAGTGATGCCTCCTCGCTGCCTCCGGGAAGTATGAAATTTTGTAGAGGCTTCAGTTTATTATCGAGCTTGAATATCTCGTCCTCGAGCCTTACAACATGCTCCGGGTCCAGCTGCGTTGATTTGTCGTCTCTGCGCCGCGAACCAGCAAGCTCCGCGCCTATTGTGAACAAGTCCTTCTGAATGTCTCTTAAAAGATTAACAACTTCTCGGTCTTCGATTTTGGTTATGGCTCTGCCGACAAATGAATTTAATTCGTCTACCGAGCCGTTTGCTTCCACGGATAGTGAGTCTTTGTCCACTTCATTTGAGCCAAGCATCTTTGTCTTGCCAGAATCGCCAGGCCATTTCTTCGGTTGCATAAGAGAACTATTGCCGAAAGGGATTTAAGATTAAACCGTT
>CAYJUT010000059.1:0-5291 GCA_964373415.1 uncultured archaeon
GGTTCACTATAATTATTTCTTCTCTGCCTTTGCTGCAATCAGTCTTGTGGTTATAGCAACATCCGGGTTGACTGAGATGCTGTCGATCTTATTTTTCACGAGAAACTCTGCGAAGTCGGGAAAGTCAGAAGGCGCCTGGCCGCATATCCCGACAGTGCGCTTGCATGCGTGTGCTGTTTTGATTAAATTCCGAATCAGTATCTTCACCGCCTCGTTTCTTTCGTCAAATTCCTTTGCAAGCTTCGTGTTGTCGCGGTCTATGCCTAGCGTGAGCTGAGTAAGGTCGTTGCTGCCTATGGAAAAGAAGTCGAAGTATTTTGAAAATTCTTTCGCCAGTATAACATTTGACGGTATTTCAGCCATCGCACCAAGTTCGCAGTCCAATCTTTCGCTTTTTACAATTTCGAATATTCTCTTTGCCTCGTCAAGTGTCCTGCAGAAAGGTATCATCAACTTTATGTTGTCGAGGCCGATATCATTTATGCACCTTTTCATGGCCTTCAGCTCGAGGCGGAAAGCTGGTTCATAGCTGCTTACATAGCGTGAAGCGCCGCGCCATCCTAGCATCGGATTCTCTTCATGCGGCTCGTATTTTTCGCCTCCTTTGAGGTTCCTGTATTCGTTTGTCTTGAAATCGCTGAATCTTATCACAACAGGACGTGGGTAGAACGAAGCTGCAATCTTCGCAACGCCTGATGCAAGCTTGTCGACAAACTCGCCGCCCCTCTTCTGCTTTATCATGGCAAGGGGGTGCTCGGCTATAGCAGACGATATTATGAATTCTTCACGTGCAAGACCGGCGCCATCAACCGGGAGCAGAGAAGCGTCGACAGCCTCATGCGGTTCGCCTACATTGACATAAATCTTCGTCCTGGTCCTGGGGATCTTCTTTATGTCATGCTTCCTGACTTCATACCTGAGAGAGCCTTTCCATATCTTCCCTTTTTCTTCGGTACAGTCAATAGTGACAGTGCCCTTCAGTTTTTTTGTCGCGGCCGAAACGCCGACAACGGCAGGTACGCCAAGCTCGCGCGATACTATTGCGGCATGACTCGTTCTACTGCCTTCTTCAGTGACTATCCCGAAAGCTATTTTCATTATCGGCTCCCAGTCGGGATCTGTAGTCGTTGTGACGAGAATCTGGCCTTTCTTGAAAAGGTTCATGTTCTTCGCATTTCTGATGACATTAACGCGGCCGCTAGCTATCTTCCTGCCAACAGCCGCGCCTTCGGCCAGTAGGAGTCCTCTTTCCTTTAATATATACTCCTCGTAAATGTTTGTCTTCTTCGAGTGCACTGTCTCTGGCCGTGCCTGTATTATGTAAATCTTGTCATCCTTGGCCCATTCGATATCCATAGACTTGCCGTAGTGCTTTTCAATTAGTCTCCCATATTCACCAAGCTTTTCAACTTCCTTATCTGTTATGGAAAATGTTTTTTGCATTCCTTCCGAAACCCTTTTTTTCTTCACGCCGAATATCGAACGTATCTCCATGACGTTTTTCTTGCCGAGCTTTTTCTCTATGAGCTTGCCGTTCTTCTTGAAAACCCAGAATTCGTCCGGCGTCACGCGTCCCTGGACTATGTAATCGCCTAGGCCGTAGCTCGAATTGATTACAATGAAGTTCCTGTGCCCGCTGTCCGGATCGATGGTGAACATGACACCGCTTGCTTTCGAGAAAATCTGCTTCTCTACAGCTACGGAGAGATAAACTTTGAAGTGGTCGAATTTCTTGTCCTCCCTGTATGAAATCGCCCTGTCCGTGAATAGCGAAGCAAAACAGTCCTTGACGCGCTTGAGCAGGTTCTTCTCATCGACGTTGAGGTAGCTTTCCTGTTCGCCTGCGAAGCTCGCATCTGGCAGGTCCTCCGCCGTGGCAGAGCTTCTCACGGCAACAAACCTGCATCTCAAATTGCGGTAAGACTGAAGTATTTGTTTCTCGAGATCAGATGGAAGGGGTGATGATTTTATCAGACCTCTTATCGAGCTTCCGGTTTTCTTCAGTTCCCTTATTTTTTTCAAGTCTGCACCATTTATCGTGTCGCGTATTATCTTGTCTAGCTTGTTCTCTTTGATGAAAAACTTGTACGCCTCTGCGGTTATGGCAAAGCCATTCGGCACCGGCAGGCCTATGGAGAGCATCTCACCAAGCGAAGCTGTCTTGCCCCCGACCAGCGGCACATCCTTGATCCGTATCTTTCTGAAAGGTAATACGTGTTTCATTTGAATCACTTGTCAATTACGATAAATATCTCTTGCTCTAATTATAAATGTGTTTTGGGCCAGAAAAAGGTTTTATTCTTGTTCGCTAAAAAACTCGCGTAAAGAGCCTCTCATGCATTTTCTGTAGATGACCTTAGCAATAATATCAGATACGTCAACTACAGTCATTCGTCCCTCATCTAGTGGACAAACATTTACAGGAACGCTATTGGTGCCGACAATTTCAACACCTTCTGCATAAAGTCTTTCCTTGGCGTTACCGCAAAGTTCCAGATGCGTCGCCACATTAACAATTCTTCTTGCGCCGCCGGCTCTCAGGACCTTTGCATCCTCAGAGGTGGTGTTGCCTGTTCTTATAACATCGTCTCGTAAAAATACATCCTTGTTTTTGTAGTCGCCGACAATTTCTTCGACCACCACAGTCTTTTCGTCTACTCTTCTTTTGCGAACTCTTACCATAGGCAAGTCCAATATATTCGCGAATGTTTCGGACCTTTCTGTACTTCCCGTATCTGCCGAAGCTACAACTGCATTAGAAATGTCATATTTTTCACGCACACATTTTGCCAGTCTTCTGGACATTGGCAATGGTTCCATTTTCTTAAAAAATCCTGAAAGGTGTTTAGAATGGGGATCAGCTGTATAAACCGTATTTACACCAGAAGCGTGATATAAAGATGCGACAAGTGCTGCCGTAATGGATTCCCGGTCCTTTCTTGTGTCTTGTGTGAAATAGGGATTAAACAAATCAAATAAATGAACCGTTCTTGCATCTGATCTCATCAGGGCATCGGCAAACTGCGCCCCAAGCATGGTATGTCTACCAGCCGGTGTGTACAAAGAATGTACAACAACAACGTCCTTTTCCCTTACATTTTCACCAACCAAGCATTTTTCGGCGGTATCAGGAAATGGAATAACCTCTATTGGAATATATTCGAAAAATCCGTGTTTATCTATCTGTTTCAGGTATTCCCAAACAGCATCGCCAAAATAAGGTTTCAGTATTCCCAATCTAGAATAATCTGGCACTCCGATTCCAAAAGGTTTTGACATAAAAACATCTGGACCCAAAACAGATGAAACATGATTTGGCATATTTTATTTGATGTCCAAAATGTTTATAAAATCGTCTTGATTGTAGTAGAAGACATTAGTTTTGTACAAAATAATGTCTTCTGCAGCTCTGTTGAAATGCTCAAAGAAAAGCAGCGACGTAGACCTATACGTCTATTGACGTATAGGTCAGCTAGGAGTATTGTGGGAACACAATACTCCTCACGTCGCTGCTTTTCACTAGGTTTTCAACAGAGCCTCTTCTGCATATAGCAGTGACATCATAATATGTCTGATTATTTATGTCACATGCTATAAAATCTAGTAGAACCTGCTGTTACCTATTTTCCGGCTGTTTGTCTTTACCCAGGCCTTCGATACAAGCTTCTGCATCTTTATCCAGCTTTTGTCAGCAATGAATTCTTTTTCAACTGCCTGGGCAATCTTGTGCGCCTCCGTATCTACATCCAGCCCATATCTTTGCGCAACATGTTTCTCCACAGTCTCGTGAATCAGTATAGAAATCACGCCCGGCGCATCGAGATTCTTGTCGTAATATACTTCATTTTTCTTTCTTGACCAGTCACCGATGTCCCTGACACGTCTTTTAACAACTTTATTGGAAAGTCTCTTGCCATCGTATTTTAGCGATATAGTTTTGCCATTGAACCGTACAAGCGTCACATGTTTTTTTGACAGGTTCTCAATAAGTTTTTTCTTCCTCTTTCTTTCAAGATCCCGGATATATTTGTCGGCAGATCTTAGAAATGTCTTGTGGCTTGTGTGGGTCAGTAACTTTTCAGCCGTTCTCCTGTCAACCCATCTGTGCCTGCTGTGCTCGAATGAAGGTTTTATTGTTCCGTTCAAATACTCTACAAGGAAGCCCTTTTGCACCGATGTGGTGTGGCCGTGCATGTTTTCATGATGGTAAAATATTTCGGGCGGCAGCTGGCATAATATCTTCACTTTCCTCAGTCCGGTTTCCTCCCTTATTTCGCGAAGCAATGCCTTCTTGTAGCCTTGTCCCTTGGTGTCGCCCTTTACAAACTCCCAGCCCTTCCAGTGCAGCTTCCTCCTGAGAATGAGGTACTTGTCTCTGTTGACTATCACGGCTGCTACAAGCTTGCGCATGAATAGAATTCACGCCATGAGTTTTTATAATTTGTATACATAGTTTAGCGTGGTGTGGAAATGGATTATAGGGAACTGGAACCAGCAGTGGGCAAATCGAAAGATCTTGTAGCTTATGCCCTGTTGCTAAAATCCGCACCTGATGTTTGCCCCCCACTAGGTTCTCCGGAGTTCCTGAAGATATTTCCCCTTGATCCGTGTAGCAACGAAGGCTTCAGGAGAATGCTGGCGGCGGCGGCAAACGGCTATGGCGATTGACATGGATTTCCAGAAAGGCTCTTTAGAAGCTATATGCGGTCCAATGTTCTCCGGAAAGTCCGAGGAGCTTATACGCCGCCTTAAAAGGGTGCAGATAAGCGGCAAGAATTTTTTGCTGTTAAAACCGTCGATAGATAACAGATACGACGTGAGTCATGTTGTTTCTCATGACCAGCGCAAACTGGAGGCAATAGTAACAGGAACTGACAAGGATGCCATAATAGAAATAGAAAATCTTGTAAATGCAAGACAGCCCGAGGTCATAGCATTTGACGAAGGCAATTTTTACGACGTTTATTTGATTGAAGTCATATCAAAATGGGTTTCAGAAGGCAGGCGGGTCATTGTGGCCGGCCTTGATACAAATTTTCGCGGTGAACCCTTCGGTCCCATGGGTGAGATTCTAGCGCGTGCAGATTACGTGGATAAAATAAAGGCTATATGCATAAAATGCAAAAGTCGCGAAGCCGTGATGACACAGAGACTGATAAACGGACAGCCCGCAAGGTACAGCGATCCGACGATAGTCGTAGGCGCGTCGGAAATGTACGAAGCGCGGTGCCGGGCGTGTCATGAGATAGATTTTACCTAACCCTTTTTCTTGGAAAGAAAAAGCCCTACTA
>CAYJUT010000060.1:0-5254 GCA_964373415.1 uncultured archaeon
TGATATATACTCATCCATTTTCTGGTAAAATAATTCCCTTGCATCTGCAATCGTTGTTTATTTAAATTTGAAGATGGGACGAATTGATATTATGAGAACAATTCTTACCGGTGGTAAATTTAATCATATGCACCCGGGACATGCCTGGTTGTTGAGGAAAGCAAAAAAACTCGGCAAGCTTATTGTTGTAATAGCTCACGATAGGCACAACAAACGGCTATACGCAGTCCCTGCCAAAATAAGAAAGAAGAATATCGGAAAACTTGGCGTAGCAGATAAGATTGTCGTTGGTTCTCCTACCGGCTTTGTTGGCGTTGTGAAGAAGTACAGGCCTGATGTAATCGTGTTGGGATACGACCAGAAGATTCCAGATAAAATCACGAAAGATTATATAAGGCAGAGAAAAATAAAAATCATGAGATTCAAGAAGCACGGGAAGCATTCGACAAACAGATTGCACGGCTAATTAGGAATTATATTTTAATTCCCAATAATATTTCCGGCATGTCAACCATTAAAACTATAAACCAAGCCTTCTTAACCCTTCAGCGCAGCCAGTATCTGCTTCTCGGAAATAGGACCTTTCCTCATGACTTTCATTTCTATTATGTCGAAGACGGTAGATGGTTTCCTTTTCGGTATATTGCCCGCGTCAATTATCAGGTCTACTTTGCCGTCGAATGTTTTTATTATATCCTTGATCTTGTAGAGGTTATCGCTGCCGGATATGTTTGCCGATGTGCTCGTGATCGGCGCGCCTAATTTCCTTATCAGGCTGAGAACAAATTTGTTGTCAGGGATACGGAATCCAAATTTTCTGGTTGGTTTGCTTTTTGTCTCTACAATAAGCGAAAGCGGTCCCGGCATGAATTCCTTTGCAAGCATCCCAGCTCTCTTTGTTACCACCAGGTATTTTCTTGCCATCCTGATATCAGAAAAAGCTGTCAACATGTGCTTGCCTTTGATTCTTTTCTTTATCTCGAGAACCTTTTTTACGGCCTTGTCGTTAGTAGCATCGGTGCCTATGCCGTAAACTGTTTCCGTCGGGTAAATTATCAAGCCGCCTTTGCTCAGAACGTCCACAGATTTCGCAACGGCTTTTGAATTGTTTATTTTTACTATCTCTGTTTTCATAGGAATCATTACATTTGTATTTATATTTAAAAAGAAATTAGCACTATGCATGTTACAAAATATTGACGGATATAAGAAACAAGAAAAACCCAGTCCAAATAGCTGCCAAAATTTACGAATTATTAGCAACGAGGCATTATTTTGTTGATGGAAACAAAAGAACATCTCATATAATTGCGAAATCTACTTTACTCCTTCTAGGATATTATTTTAAAACCCCTTACAGCGAAGCTATCGAGTTTATTGTGCAAATAGCCGATGGGAAAAAAGAAATAAAACAAGTAGAAGATTGGATTGAAAAAAATTCCAAAGAAATGGCAGTAGATGGTAAAGAATTTGAGAAAATACTTAGTCAAGAATTAATAGAATTCAAATAGTATTTCAATAAAAAAGACTAATGTTTTGCCAATCCTTTTAGTAATTTTATATCTTCGGCTATAACAGCACGACCAACTTTACGAATGCGCTTAATGTAGTGTTTCTTTATGTCGGACATCTTATCACTTTATCTAATTATATCAGAGGATATATAAAACCATTAGACAAAAGCTATTTTGGCATTACAGGAATTCACTTCATCCATAATATTTCTACCTGATCAGCCCGCCAGACGGAATTGAAATCTGCCTTCTTTGTCGGCTTTTGTCCGTTTTTGTACCCAAGAAGCCCAGTCCACGCTATCATTGCAGCCTGGTCACCCGAGAATTCTTGCGGCACTACATACGCTTTCGCTCCTCGTTCTTTGCACATTATCTCCATCATTTCCTTGAAGCGTTTGTTAGCCGCGACGCCACCGACAAGCAACACTTCCTTTTTTCCTGTATGAGCAAGTGCACGTTCCGTGACTTCAGTTAGCATGGCGAAGCACGTTTCCTGGAAGGAGAATGCTAAATCAGAAAGAATCCGGCCGACCTCTTCCTGACTTTTCCCTTTGGTATTTTGAATGTATTTTTGTATCACTGCTGTTGTTATGCCTGTAAAAGAAAGGTCCATGCCCTTGACGACATAGGGCAGTTCGATATAACTGCCGCCTTCTGACAGCTTCTCAAGTATCGGACCGCCGAACGTTTCTGCTTTCTTGTCTTTTCCATAAGTTTCGCGTACGAAAACGTCTATTGCATTTCCTATGGGAATATCCTGCGTCTCGCCGAAAACGCGATATCTGCCGGCGGCGTAACCAATTATCTGTGTGTTGCCGCCTGATACATAAACGACTATCGGGTCATTGCACTTGCACATCAAGCGTCCGATTTCTATGTGCGCAACCGCATGATTAACTTCGATCAGCGGTTTTTTTATTTTTCTTGCCAATTCCTGTGCAAATTGTGCGCCCGTCTTGAGGCACGGTGGCAATCCTGGACCTGCTGCGTATGCTATCAGATCGATATCGTCCAGGTTGATCTTCGCTTCTGCTAACGCGCCCTCTAAGATGTTTTCCTTGACTCTTTCGTGATGCGCTTTTGCGTCTAACGGGTTTATGCCGCCGTGAACAGGCACGTACATGTCACGAACGTTTGCTAGAACTTTTGTATCTTTTACTATTCCAATCGAAAATGTATGGGCGGTGCTTTCTATTCCAAGGCATATCATAGCTAACAAATAAATTATTGTCTTATAAGCTTTTCTTCCATGTTTATTGTTATCCTAGAAAGTTCTTAGCTTTCTGGATGCCGTGTTTAGAAGTTTAGGAGGGAAACACAACATGTATCATATAGGAAAAGTTTTAGAGATATTTTCTGGAGAAGACAAGAATATAATAGGGTTCGACAACAGCTCGCAGGCCATGCTGGATATGTGGGATGAGAACCTCATAACAGTATTGGTCGAAACGCATCTCGGCAAATCCATAAAAAAAGATGACGTAGTTCTTGTCGATTATACGGCAACACAGACAGGACCGCGCATGGTAATTGTGAAAGTTCTGAAAGGCGAGCTTGCAAAACGCTCGTGGAAGCAGTACAAGGACCAGTTCGAGAAGATGCGCTCCAAGGGCGTTAGCATGAAGAATGTTCCTAAGCAGTCTTACGTTGGCTAAGGAATGAACTGCATAACAGTTCTAAGGTCGTTGCCATTTGTGATGTACAGATCTCCCTTCTTTTCCTTGTTTCTCAGGATTTTGTCAGTGAAGATTTCCAGTTTTGTAAATTCGTTTGGATTGAACAGTATTCCAGTGCCGATTTTTTTCATTATTGGCAGGTCTGTGAGGCCGTCGCCAACATAGATCATATCACGTCTTTTTACCTTATACATTTTCTCCAGTTTTGGGAGTATGCCAAGCTTTTCTGTTTTTATGACCTCGCCTGATATGGTACCTGTCATTATTCCTTTTTTCACGCCGAATTTTGCGGCGTATATGTGGGAAACATGTTGCAGAAGGTTATGTTTTTCAAGGAATTTTTTGATAAAAGCCTCGTCGTTAGTGCTTATTATGACTATCCTGTACTTTTTCTTCTTCACACCCTCGATTGTTTCCCTCGCGCCTTTCTGCAGCCTCATGTGAAGCAGTATCCTCATTACATTATTCACATGTATGCCTTCCATTTCTTTCATTACACCATTTGCGAACTTGTTGAATTTTTTGGGATCCAGACGGCCTTCGATAAACTCGGCACCAAGTTCGAACGTCTTGATCTTGCGGCCGATAAATGGCAGCTTGAAAAGTAGCTTGTTGCTTACTATGACATCATCAAAATCAAAGCATATTATTTTGTGCATAATGATAATTATGGAATTGGTGATATAAATTCGTGTTTATAAATTCCAAAATCTCCATTGGGAGAATTCCTTTAGGATCCGTTGACACACCAAGGTACTGGAATCAGCAAAGAAGGTATTATAATTGTAGGTATGGGTGAAACGTACGACCCGCATGTTCACCCTAATCATAGAGAATACAATGTTGGTGATGACATCTTTCCTAAATTTTTGGATGCAGCGTCTAGAAAGCAGTTTTCCACGAGAAATAACTGAGTCCATTGGTCAAATTTTATAAATTTAATCATTCTTGCTGATTTGCGACCAGCCGCACTTGCCGCAGTATTTGCGCGTCTTGTACTTTGCCAGAAATGTTCCTGAGCCGCATCGCGGGCACTGTTCATTCTTTCTTGTGAGGCTGCCACCCTTTGTTTCATAGAGCTTCCATACTTTTACTTTTGTGTGCTTCTTCTTCGACTTTGGCCGCTCCTTCTGCGACTTCTTCTCCTTCTTTGGTTTCTTCTCCTCTACTGGAGGTGCTACCTCTTCTTTTTTTTTCATGTTCAAAATTCAACTCCGTTGTAATTTTGACATCTCGAACAAGCAAAGCCTATTCGCAGATGAAAATCACTCTTTAGATGCTTCCTTTGTCGTTTCTTTTGGTGCCTCTTCCTTCTTTGGTTCTGTCTTTGTCTCTTTTTTTGGGATCTTTTCATCCCAGACAAATACGATACCGTTTGATTCTGACGAGCCGCGAGACGTCATTATTTCCTTTATTTCTATCTTGTCCGGCTCGGATGAAGTCTGTTTTGCAACAATCTCAGAAACTGCTGCAATTGATGGTGTCGCTTCTTCCGGATGTTCTAGATAAATCTCGATCTCCTTTCTCTTCAGAAACCTGTTATAATTCTCATTTTTTATTTCCATTCTCATTGTCATCGCTCAATTTCTATTTTAATGCCACCGACTTTACTTGCGCAAAAATTATATATAACTGCTCCTAACCCGCCACCTATGAAACCGAATATTCCGTAGGCGATCGGCATTGCTATTATAGCAAATACACCAAGTCCGGCTCCAATTCCTAATCCGGCAGAAACGCCGGATGCTACAGTTGTTATAGCAACAAATATTCCCACGATCAAGCCTACTATAGCAAGCAGTAACCCTTCTAATTTTGCGACCGACATGGGATCTAATCGTCTTATTATAACTTCATTTTTCTTTTTCATTATTACACTTTTATCGCGTTAATCGTTGTTTCTCCCAATATTGTAAAATCTTCATAATTTTGGGTTTGTGTTATCAGCAATAATTATAGACATAAGGTTTTAAAATATGTTTTCCGTCTTTTATATTATTTAATTTCTCTCAAAAATTCTTTTGCTGTAACTATCTTGATTTTTCTGAATTTTTTCAACTCCAG
>CAYJUT010000061.1:0-5245 GCA_964373415.1 uncultured archaeon
GGTCCCGGATTCATTGCCGCAAGAGGATGGCAGTTTTCAATGAATCTAAGATAACTGTCCATTATTTTCGATCTGGGAACACCGTTTTTCAGTTCAGTTCCTATAGAAAGATATGCCGCAATATTCGCGACCGCGGGAATTACTACTGCATAGCCCGCTAGCACGTACAACCCTGCATGTCCATCCATAAAAACCTATCCGCTTTTAGCGGCAATCTTTAAAAAATCATATTTCATCCACAGGAACCACAGAATAAGTACAGTAAATATGAGGCCCCAGCTCCAGACAAGCGAATGCACAGTCTGGTAATAAGCTAAGTCGAACGTCTTGACCCAGAAAAACATGAACAATATTCTTAGTAGGTTAATAGCAAACACGACCGGGATCAGCAGCAGTCCAAGCAGTTTCCGATTAGTGCCGAAGTCTGTTGCCATGATTAGCGCAAAAAGCGCCAGCATGCTCTTCCAGCCTGTGCAATCCCAGTTTATTGTGGCGGCCCAGTCGCCATTCTTTATTGGTATGGATATGAGCAACTCGTTTATCGTGGGATTGTAACCCATGGCGTTGAGAGAGTTGAAAATAAAATCGGCTATGAATTTCTGCAGCGGCACGAAAGAAAGATCGGCAATAAGTATCACGTAAAGCGGTATCGCAAATATGTTGAACTTGATAATAAACCTGAGAACGCGTAACAAGTCTTTATTGGAGCCGAATCTTTTTTCAAGTACGCTTCTTTTTGCCATGCTTTATAATTGTCAAGGTGAGTAATAAAATTAGCCTTTCTTGCCCTTTATCATCTTGTAAGTGCCGTATTCCCACACAGTGACCTCGTCACCTTCCACAAGCTGGCCCTTCAGCTCTTCGGGCATGGCAACCTCGTACGTCGTATATTCAGTCATGTCCATCAGCTGTGCACTATTGCCTGACATGGATATCAACTGGGCAGTCTTCTTCTCGATTATCGGCACGTCCATCCTGGTGTCGCCGGGCTTGACTATTATTTTCCTGACGCTTGGGTCGAAAACGCCTTTCGCAGAAAGCCTTGCTTTGGCAGCGCCGTGCTTGCCAGACTTGCTCAGCTGTAACCTGTCCACGATGCATGGAACATCATCGATAAGCACATAAGAACCTGGCTTGAGATTCTTGACTTCTTGCAGTTTCTTTTCCATTTTTACACCTGAATTATGGGAATACGACAAGTCGAGCAGAATCAGCCCAATATATCTGTCTTATTTCTGTTATGCTATGAAATATATAAACATGATTGTCAATTACGATAGTAAATATTAGTCCTCGAATCTTTTAACCCTCTCTTTTTTCCGTCACGAATTTCATGTCCTCTTCCATGACCGTCTTCTTGCCGGCGAAACGGCTGACTTTTACAGCCTTTTCGGCTATCTCCAGCCCGAGCTCTTCGATTATTTCCCTTGTCTCATGAAGCGCCTCCTTTGAGATGCGCTTGACGCCGTTTTTCTTCGCTATGCGCTCGAACGCGAGAAGTGACAACATTGGTATGAATTGTATTCGAGATTTATAAAAGCTATGTTTATTAAATATTCATGTGCCCAGCTCGCAGGATGGCTATTGCAATTGGAGTTGTGCTGTCTTTTCTATTAACAAAATCCCTGACTGATGAAAACTACAAGCCCGTACCCAAGAATGCAATTCTATACGAAATGCGATGGAACGATCCTTCCCTGGGCGAAGTCTATAAGTTTGATGCCGGAATGGAAGGGGAGTCAGACTCTTACCTGATTTTGGGCAGCGAAGAAGAACTTGACAGTCTTGACTGGCATTACAACATAGGAGACTGCGTGGACGTAACGGGGACGGGAAACTATCACGCGGGCATGATGGTTCTCAGACCAGATGATATAAGAAAGTGTCAGTAATCATCTTCTCAACCTTTTCGGCAGCCCGGCTCTTGTCAGTACAAGCAACCCGATTGTCAGCACAAGCCAGTACGACACAAACCTGTCTATTAGAATGCCTCCAGCGGCAGCTGTTGCAGATAAGCCGAAAAACACAAAGACGCCGGCGCCGAAAAATTCGACTAATCCGAGAGATCCGGGAAGCCATGGCACCAGATAAAGTACAAGTATTACCGACCATACAATCAGCACAACATGCCAAGGTAGTATAACGCCTATCGCGGCGAAAACGAGCCACATGCGCAGGAACTCGAACAGCTTAGAGACCAGTGATACTGAAAATGTCGTGACCACGAGTTTCTTGTCCTTGATGAGCATCAGAAATGCTTTGTGAAACAGGTCTGCATAGTCCTTCCTTCTTACGTGGGCAAACCTGCCTATCTTGCGGCTAAAAAACCTCGTAAGTTTCCTCATCCAGCGTTTGTTGAGCATAAGCGTTATGAGGCTTATGATCACGATTCCAAATATCATGAGAAACACTACAAAGGACGAGTAAAGGAATGCTGGTATGTCCTTCAGGAATATTACAAAGACGAGTAGTACTACGAAAAGCGATGATGCAAGTTCCAGCAGCGTGTCGGCAGCGATTATTGCCGTCGCTTTAGAGCCTCCGTATTTCTTCTTGAGCATGTAAATCTTGAGAGGTTCGCCGCCTATCTTGGCTATGGGCGTTATCAGACTGATAGCCATGCCTGACATGCTGACCCTGAACGCCTCCTCGAATCCTAAGCAGTCATATTTCCTTGCTATAATGATGAGCCTTGCTACTATTAACAGAAGGGAAATTACCTGCACGACAATTGCAAGTACTATCAGGTCTATATTGGCTGTGATTACGGTGCTGAATACCTCATTTATTCCAAAGAAGGCAAGAACTACTGCAGTGAGAATTATGCCTATCAGGAATAGCAATGCTGTGAACATACCTTTTCTTTTGCAGCTGACGTTATAAGTATTATATATAGCGAACTATCTAATTTTTGAGTTCCCTATACGAGTGAGGTACTTACACTTCACTATATATAGGGGGAATATAATTTATTATTAACCTACACGGGTTAAAATATGTTTAATGGCGTATTGCGCTGAAAATTCGACATTTTAGGCAATAGCAGGCAGCCGATAGGTATTTAAATACCACTCTAGAATTTCAAAAATCTTTAAATACTTTACGGTGTAAAGTATCTGGTTAGCTTACGGTAGTTGTGTAACTATTGTAGTGTAACAAAATTTGGGTTTGTGGTGACTAAAAATGGATAAATGTCCTGAATGCGGATCCAAGCACTTTTATCGGGATCCTGAAAAGGCCGAGAAGGTATGCGCAAAGTGCGGTCTAGTCATGGAAGAGTCGATGGTTGATACGGGCCAGGAATGGCGCGCTTTCGATCATGACCAGAAAGTCAAGCGCGCAAGAACAGGTGCGCCTCTCACACATAAGCGTCACGACAAGGGCCTGACCACGGAAATAGGCAAAGGCACCACAGAGTTATTCAAGGTGCCTGCCAAAAAGCGTTCACAGTTCTTCCGTATTCGTAAATGGCAGAAGCGTTTACTAACTTCGAAAGATAGGAATATGAGCTTCGCACTATCTGAACTTCAGAGATTGATAAGCTTCCTAGGTCTGCCAAAGACTCTGCACGAGGAAGTTGCAAAGCTTTACGAGAAGGCGTTGCAGAAGAGTTTAGTAAGAGGAAGGTCAATAGAGTCGATTATAGCGGCTTTGGTCTATTCCCTATCCCGCGAATACGAAACTCCAAGAACTTTGACGGAGATTTCACAGGCTTCAGGTATAGGCAAGAGGGAACTGGGAAGAACATATCGTTATATTTCAAGAAAGCTGGACATTCGTATACTGCCAGCGAGAGCAGAATCGTACATACCTCGTTTCAGCTCAATGTTAAAACTGAGCGACAGGACACAGATGAGGGCAATTAAGATACTCAAGACAGCCAAAGAGAAAGACGTGATAAGCGGAAAAGGCCCTTGTGGCTGCGCTGCTGCTGCTATTTACATAGCTTCAGTTCTGGAAGGCGAGAGAAAGACACAGCGCGAGGTCGCTGACGTCGTCGGCGTTACAGAAGTCACGATACGCAACCGCTACAAGGAAATGGCCGAAGCTCTTGACATTGAGGAAGAGGTGGAGAAGAAGGCCAAAGAAGAAGAAGTCATTTAAGTTTCTTAAGGTGAAAAGATGCACTACGTAAAGAAGCTGGGTTTATCTTTGTTCGGAACTGGACTCTTGGTACTTGGCACGTCTTCATATGCCTGCAACAATAATATGGAATCCAAAAATCGATGGATGTATGATGTGACAGGTGTTTTAGGCATCTTAGCCACAGTCACGGGTGCAGTTATGTACGACACAAAAAGAATAAGAGAAAAAAGAACTCACAATCTTGGATACAGACAAAGCTATAAGTAATCAATAAATGCAGGCTAATTATTCTAAAATTCTCACGCCATCTATCTCTCCGTCGCCGTCATTGTCAAGTCCTTCGACGACCGTAAAATTTCTTTTCTTGATATCATCAAATTTCTGTGTAAATGCTATGACTGCGGCCTTCGTGCCGCCGTAGCGTTTGCCTGCAATAACAATTATATTTTTGCTCTTATTGAAAGGGTTCTCGGCTCTTGCAATGAATCCGCAGTCGTCTTGCTTATAGGCTTTCTTATGCGATATAATATTCTTCTTGCCGTCAAATTTTACCGGCAGCTTTTCATTGACCATTTTTGTTACTTTGTTCGTGACAGGTCCGCCAATAATTATCAGGTTGCTGTCAAGATCATGAGCACGGACATCCTTGTCCTCTACAACTGCCGGTCCTTCTGTCTTTGTCAGGAACGTGCCCAAAAATAGCGCAAGATCTACTGCAAACGTAACATCCCTGCTCCTTGCTTTTTCAGGCCCGTGTGGGTCAGGACTCCCAACGATTATTTTTGCATCCAGATTTCCATTTCTGATGAACGGTGAAAATTCTGATCTGGCTGGTATCCTTTTCACTTCCTGGAAATCGCCAAATCTCATAAGGAAAGCCGGGCTTGAAAGCTCGTAAAGTTTTGCAAGTGCCCCGCCTCTTTCCTCTTTTCTTGCTACGCGCACGAAGCCTTTCTTCTCGAGCTGCCGCATGTGATAATAGACTTTTTGCTCATGCAGCTTCAGCTCCTTCGACATTTCCTTTGGGTAGCTCTGTCGCACAGCGAGCAGCTTCACTAGACGCAGCTGCACGCCCCGCAAAACCTGCCTCTCCTGCGTGCTTATCGACATCAGCCTGCCATTTTCCTCTTTTATTGTTTGCATGCCCATCACATATTAT
>CAYJUT010000062.1:0-5228 GCA_964373415.1 uncultured archaeon
AGTTTAATCAAAAGAAATGAATCTTAGAAAGAAAAGTTTAATCAAAAGAAATGAAATATTCTAAGGAAAATCCTTAATGGAAATGAAAACATATTCAGCCCTTTTGAAAAGCGCTGGCGGAAATAAGGCTCGCAATTGCAGAAAAGTTTTCCAATGAATAGCCAAAAATTTCCGCCGTCATCACACTATGGTAGAAGACATTAGTTTTTGTACAAAATAATGTCTTCTGCATACATGGTGAAACTTTGTTTCACCTGTACAGGTTAAGCTTCGCTTAACCATGTATAGCAGTGACATCATACAGTGACATCATAATATGTCTGATTATTTATGTCACATGCTATATATTCCTTACTTCCATTACCAGGAAATCCGCGCCTGCGTACAATTTATAGTAAATATCGTAATCCAGGGTCGAATTAACAAATGCATGTATCTGGCATACAGGCAGATTAAGTCCGCTGTTTGATATTTCTGTATACCCAGTGCCGGTGGACGTGGCGGGATTGTCATTTATCATTACAGACGAATTGCCTATATACGCGGTCACGTTGTTTGTCTTGTCAATTATCCTCGTTATCAAAAGATGCGTCTGTAGGGTTCCGCTGCTCACTGCCCTGAAAACCGCCTTTATTTTCCCGTTCTCGGCGACCAGATCTGCAACCCCGTCCTCATCACCGTCGATTTGCTGGCAGTTGACGTCGCTGCCGGATATGTAAACCAAGTTGCCCGACACGCTCCTTGTGAGGTACTCCACTAATTGAACAGGCGACTGTATAGAGAACTGTATGGCATCCTCGCCAGGCACGCTCTTGAAGTCCTTGGGGCTCAAGAACTTGAATATGCGGACAGAGTCCTTGCCTTCGCGGACTACGCTTCGTACATAATTGTCAATGATGCGCAGATCGTCCTCGGCATTTTTTACGTCAGATGTTTTTACGGCCGAATCGATTATAGGCTTGCCTATGTTAAGCACTATCCCAACTGCCGTAACCACTATCACGACCAGTATAACAAAGGACAATATCGAATCCATTCCATCACCATGACCTGTTGTATACGCTCTTCGACCTCACAAAAAATCCCATATCTTGAATAGTTATGTCGAAGAAGCCTAATACATAATTTTTTGTGGAGCTGTTGAAATACAGCTGTTCTACTGTCTCCCTGTTCTGCAATGTATAGTTAAGCCTTAGGTTTACCACAGACATGGAGCTGTTAAATTCAAGCGTTGTGAAATTCTTGTCGTTCAAGTCGAATATTCTTCCTGCGGGCGTGGAGTTTGTAAGATTGATTAAGCCGCTTACGTTGTTCTGCAAATAATTTCCGACTGTTATGGAAACGTTCTGGTTTGTGCCATTCGAGAACACAAAAACATAAAATGTCTTTGAATCGAACTGCGTCCTTATGTAGTCGGAAAAATTCGTGAGGTAGTTGGAGCCGGTGTAGTTTGGAAGCGGCTGCGTGGATGCCATGCCTGTGATGTAGGCGAATTCATTCTTTATGTTTTTCATGTTTCTGTCGAGATGTGACACGTCCTGGAATGCTTTTTCCTGTGTTATTGCTGGAAGTGAGAGCACATTGCGAAGCAGCACGACACCGACTATCATGAATATGGCCGCTACCATAAACATCTGTCCTTTGCTATGGGGAAGAGTCTGAGCCGTTTTTTTGCCCGCATTATCACATCTATTCAGGCTGTGCATGGAATTCTTTTCACCCTTAATTAGAATTTCGACCATAGCCATAACCTCACTTTTTTATTCAGGAACATCTCCCTGTAGCCGCTTATGTAATAATCCACAACAATGACCGGCTTGTTGGGCGGCAGACCGGTGGCAGTACAGGTAGACGTGCATATGGTTACATCAAATTTGATGTTCTTGGACAGCAGGTCCGTAAGATTTTTCTCCAGCTTTTTAACGCCTTCCGTGCTTACGATCCTCCTCAGGTCGTCGGATTTGTCCAGGTAGAAAAGCGCATCGTAAGCATTCTGCTTTATTACAGGCAAGTCGGTTTCAGCTTCCTCGGGCGTGGTGCTGAACACAAGGACTATAGTGACGAGTATTGTGGACACAGCCAGCAGGACTTCAAGCGTGTATATGTAGCCCTTGCTATAACCGAAACGTACGTTCGGATTTTTATTCCTGGAAGAGCCGGAATAATTTTCCTTTTTCTTTTTTACAAAGCGGTTCATTTTATTTCACTCGACCTCTTCTCATTAGTTGCATTAGTCCTTTCCAGTTAGTTACCATGACTGTATCAACAAACGCCCGCGTTTTATATCGCCCGTGCTGTTTTGGTAGAGCGTGTACCGCTGGAAAGCCACCACATTGCCGCTGGGCGGCGCGGAAGGCCCGAAGTTCATTATCGCGACGCTGGTGCCGGTGTCAATTAACTGCATGTTGAAATCACGCGGCAGTCCGGTTGCGTTAATGACGGCCATGTAGTTCGAATTGTTGAGCAACAGCAACTTGCGGTACTGTACAAGCGGAAACGCCTGTATGTGGCCTATCGATTCTGTAAGATTGTCGACGCCCGTTACAGTGCTCGTACGTTCGGCAAAATTCGAGTCGTCATCAAAATAAACTGTGAAGTATTTTGCAGTACCTGCGGTTATCGCAGTGCTGAATGTTATCGTGTTGCCGCTTATGCTGTACGGAACGACAGGGCCGCCCTCCTCGTATATCATAGTCGAAGGGACGTTGACCTTATATCCGAGATCCGTGTAGTTGAAAATAACGTTCTCGCTGGCTATGGTGACCACAGGTGCAGTCTGGTTTCTCGCGTATTGCAGCGTATTGTTGACTATAATATAGAACTCGTAGGTGCTGCTTCCCAGCCCGATTTTGTCCAGAAGGGTTTCGTAGGCATAGTGATTACGCACCTCATTGGCGCTAAGCGACCTGTTGTAAACCAGGACTTCGTCGATGCTGCCATTGAAATACTGGCCATCACTTATGCTTCCTATTCTCAAGGGTTCGCCATTGCGCACGCTTCCCACAGATGATATATTCGCCGAACTGTTTACGACTATACCATTCAGGTATAGGCTGGATGCATTTCCCTCCCTGTCGACAACCATCGCAATGTGGCTCCATGAAGAATTTGAAACGTTATTGTAAGATGTAAGCGTTACAGAGTTTGTGCCATCGGAAACTATCGCCATCAGTTCCCTTGAAGTCGTGTTAAGGAACATCCTCCATCCGGCGCCGCTTACTGCATTCTGCTTAGAGACTGCAGTCCAGCTCGCAGTTGCAAGAGCCTGAGGATTTATCCGCACCAAAACCGTAAAACTATTGCCAGTTGTAAAATTAATATTCGCCTGATCATTCACACGTATCAAATCATCAATGCCATCAAAGCTGCATCCCGTATCAAGCCTGCCTATAACAGCAGCACTGCAATTTGCTCCGCCTTGTAGAGTCCCGTTGTTCCCGTACTGGCTGCTGTCCAGTGTCGAATTGTCCAGATGCATCATCAATACAAGCGACGCGTTTTGTGCGTTATAAGGCCAGTTAGCAGGCTCAGGTCCTCTTTCGGCAGTGTCGAGAAGCTGTCTGGCCTGGTCTGTCATCACGCGTATATTTGTCTTGTCGCCTATATTCGAAAAATAGTTCGACACGAACTGCACCACAAGGGCGAAAACAAGTATGAAGACGCCTGCAGCTATTATGTAATCTATCTGCGTAACACCTTTGTTAAAGCGAAAACCATGGGATGATTTTTCGGGCCTGTCTTTGTTGCAATTATAGTTAACCCAGTAAGGATTCCGGATATGATTTACTGGGTTCGCATATAGCTCACAAGGGTGTAATATCGGATTATTTCCTTGTAGAGCTATAACGAAGAGTCCGCATTTCAATTTAGTCTTCATAGCTTCACCATTTCTATCGTCTCACTAGTTGTATTCTTGATGTAGGAAATCCTTGTCAGGCCGCCGGAAGTCGAGCCGTTGTAGGCCACATTATACCCGATTTTGCATGTCTGGTTGAATGCAGGCAGGGAGGATTTTATCAGCATCGAGCGGTTGAAAAAATTGGCCTCGTATTTGAGATCTGTTATTCTGTCTGGCAGGCTAATTTCAATACTGCCAAGATTTGTTGCTGACGTGTTGTAACTGTCCGGCGCGTACACCTTGTCTATTCCGGACTTAATGATAAAGCATACCCCACTTATTTCGCTGCCGCCGACAATCTCCTGATAATCAGTTTTTATTGATGTAAGCGTTGATATGACGGCGTAAACAAGGAACACGCTGAATCCGACCATTATGGCATGCGTGATTAGAGGTGACTGGCCTTTGCTAACCCGGAACGTCCGGCAATATTTATTTTCATCGTTATAGTTCTCCAAGGAATCGGTCTGGATATTATTTCCTTGGGAACTATATGTGAACCTAGAAATCATGTCCAGTTTCTTTTCTGGGTTCACTATAAAATTTCGTGCGCCACCTTTGCCTATCATATGACAACCTCTAGCGTGACATTTGGAATGTTTCTGCTTGTCGGGCCCTTGTTCCTTATGCGAAGCTGACCTATGCCAGACCACTCGGCACGGCTTGTGATGTCGACGTTAACGTACTCGAGGCGTATGAAAGTTATGAATGAAGCAGGCGCCTGCACGACGAATTTGCCAAATGCCGAAGAAACCATGCGCGCGGCCTCGACCATGCTGAGCCTGTCATCTATATCGCTGTAAGTGCCATTGGTCATTGCTATGAGGAATCTGTTCTTGTCGCTGTCCTGCGTCATCTGCAGGAGATAGTGCGTGGAGTTGTGCGTGTTGTTTATCCGCACGTTAAGCAGCGTGCCGGCCGAGACGATGGCGGCTATGGTTGTGGTGTTGTTGGCTGATACGTATTTTTTATTCAGGTTCACAAAAGTAAGGCTGACCGGAGACGACGCGTTGTAGTCCGTGTCATTTACGTGTATGGTGCTGTTTCTGTTACCTATGTTCATCGCAAGGTTCAGCGTAACCGTATGGGCCAGTGCTGCAGCAGACAATATTGAAAGTAACAAAAAGGCCATGGCAACGTTTTTCATGAAATTATTATTGTTTTCCTATAATAAATGCCAGAGAGGAGCGTGGAACAGCCTTCTGAAGATGTTCTCACCATGCAAGCTGATATATCACCACATCCTCTTTGTAATCAAATTGTTGGTAAATATAACCCACGACTAACTCGAAGTTGAGCCCTGCTCAACCTGAGCCGCCAAAAGACTTCT
>CAYJUT010000063.1:0-5116 GCA_964373415.1 uncultured archaeon
ATGGAGGAGAGTTTAACATGGTGTTAGTTGACATCTTAGGCGAACTAACAACGAACGCTGTAACTTTCCTTCCAAACCTTGTGGCCGCCGTAATCCTTCTTGTTATCGGTATGGTAGTCGGCAAGGTTGTTGGGAAGGTAGTTAGGGAAGTTCTTGAAAGGGTAAAGCTGGACTACTATATATCCGAGACACACAAGCCTGCAATAAGCGTTTCTAACCTCTTTTCGGTAATCGCGAAGTGGTGGATATATCTTGCATTCGTGACAGCAGCCTTGTCAAGAGAAGTCCTTGGCGTAACAGCCCTGTCGTTATGGATCGCTGACGTGAACGCCTTCATACCAAGAATAATCGGAGCCGCAGTCATAATGGTTGTCGGCTACGTGCTCGCAGAGTATATCAAGAGCCACCTGAAGAAAACAAACAGCCTGTATGGAATTTTAGTCGGCAAGACATTGTTCTTCTTTGTCTTGTACGTATCAATCGCCCTTGCACTGCCAATACTCGGCATATCCGCAACGCTGGTGAACAACATACTGCTGGTAATCATAGCTTCCGTTGGCCTCGGATTCGCGCTGGCAATGGGACTTGGTATGAAAGAGGCAGTGTCTGATGTGTCGAAGAGATATGTCAAAAAGTTGAAAGTTTAAGAATTTTTTATTTTAAACTAATTTTTATTTTCTTTGATTGATTAGTATTTACTATGTCAATTTCTGTCTATTCTGTAACAATTCCAGAATATACTCTAAAAACCAAACCGAATTCCGTAATTATAGGAGAAAAAATAGACGGAGTGATCAAAAAATACTTTCTTGGCCAGAAGATTGCCATACGCTGTATAGGCTCTCAAGAACACGAGGGCAAGTCTGTTAACGATCTAGTCAAAATTATAAAGAAACTCGGTACGGACAAGTACGATCCCACAAGGAAAGGCGAAAAATACGAGAATGTCGAGAATAAATGCATAGATTTCTTTGCCCTTGACTTCAAAATAACTAGCAAAGGCAAATATCTAGAAAATTTCATAGAACCGTTTTACGTATATCCAATCCAAGATGCTAAAAAACCCGTCAGGATCGATATAATTATTATCTACGATTTGTCTAAGCTTAAGAGAATACTCCATCAATATGAGGGTGGGACTGACATAAAGAGAGACGGTTTTGTCTTTAAAGACGCGGAAAACAAGCCCAAAGCGATAAAAGGAATAATTAAAGTGCTTTAATATATTTTTCTTCCAATCTTATCAGAACAAGAAACTCACGACTCCTGTAATAACTTGCACATAGAAGTGTAGGGGTTATAGGGGCGAGAAACTGGTTTCTTGTACCTATTGCGATGGTAGTCTAGCCGGTAGGACACGACCTTGCCATCAGCCCTTCTTATAAAGAAGCGCTGGCGGAAGAAAAGCAAATAGGTTGAGACTTGTCTTGTTATCAAGGCATCCAACAAACCCGGGTTCGAATCCCGGCCGTCGCATTTAACGTGATAAGATGAAAAAAGATGAGTATGACAGGATGAAATCTTATTTTTTGAATCAAGCAAAGAAATGCGAAAAGAGAGGCTTTTCATTTGCAGCATTAGAGTTGTACAAAAGCTTTCAGCCGACTAAAGCGAAGGGAATGTTGATATCCATTGGAAAAAAGGCTGAGAAAGCAGGCCTGTTTTCGCTTGCGGCAGAAGCCTACCAGACTGCTGGAATAATACAGAAGTCAAGAATTCTATATAGAAAAGTCGGACTCGAGATGCAGAAGAATAATCTTCCTACATTGGCTGCCGAAATGTTTGAAAAATCAAAAACCGAGCGCCATGATTCTGCACGCAAATTCTTTGTGACTGCACGCACTTTTGAAAGGGAAGGAAAATTCAAGGAAGCCCAGAAAGAGTGGATAAAGGCTGCCAAATATAGGGAGAAAGAAAAAAATTTCGCCGCGGCTGTAGCTCTATATTTTAATGGCGGCGATATCAGAAATGCAAAAAGGGTTTGGAACAAAGCGCATAAGTATATTTAAATTACGGATAACAAGTAAAATTGATAATCATGTTCTTCAAGAAGGACAAAGGCAGGGAAGTCAGAGAAATAAAGGAAATCATGGACATGCCAGAAGAGGAAGAAATGCCCCACATGCCTGCGATAGAGCGTGAAACAAGCGCGCCACTGTTTGTAAAAGTTGACAAGTACAGGGATATAATAAAAACAATCCAGGAACTGAAACTCTTTGTGGCAAGCACCAAGCAGGTTTTTGGCGTTCTGCAGGAAGTGGAAAACCTGAAGTCTGACGCGCTTAACGTGCTACGCGCCACAGTGCAGCGTCTCGAAAGGAGCATACTTGAGATAGACTCTGAGCTGCTGAGGCCGCACGGCGTTGGTATAACAGATACAAAAAGCAGCGAAGTTGGACATCTTGAATCGTCACTAGAGGAGCTGCAAAAACAACTTCTCGAGCTAAAACGCGAGCTCCAGGACATGAAATAAATAAGCATTTTCTAATTATGAATGCGAGAGGGCGGATATTCGGAACTTTCTCTTTTGATTGAACTTTTGGGAAAAGTTCATTCGAACCGCCGAACGGACTAACCGACAAGATCTTGAGTATCGCAGTCATCTAACCTGTCAAGGTTTTCTTGACTCAAGACGATCCTTGCGCCTTTATCCGTAACCCATTGCGTCAACGCTTTTGTGTGAGCAAAAGGGTTGGACCAGACTTGGCTACCCTCGCATAATACGGATTATTTATCTGGATTTTTATTAATAGAACCATCACCCTAATACAAACCTTTTTAAACCTTTCTATTCTATTTACTTTAAAGTAGTAACATTACTATAGTAATGGTAAGAGGCGAGAGAATGGCAAAACCAGACGAATTCATGTTATTTTTGGTGGGTGGCCTTGTTATAATGGCCATACTTTTCGTGGCATTCGGCGCTTACTTCGTGCCATCCGAGCAGGCAGCGTCCTTCAGCGGCTTTGGAAGCCCTATTTTCGTTGGTACGGCCAATTATGAGAATGTAGACACGCTTTATGCCAGCTTCGACGCGAATAATTTTGCCCAAACCAATGCTTTTAACATGGGAAGCAGACAAATAGTTAACGGACTTTTATTCGGCTCGACTTCTGTCAATCTGGACGTTGGAAATGCCCAGAGTGTTTTTATGTCTTTTGACGTAGAGAGCACAAACGGCTATGGCCCTGTAATAATAAAACTAGACGGCAATATTGTCTACCAAGAAAGGCTTGATGCAGGTCATTACGAATTCAGCTTCGGCCAGGGAAAGAAGGTGGCAATAGAGGCTGGAAGCAGCGAGTGGAGAATATGGGCACCTTCCCTTTACGTGCTCAATAATGTCGGGATAGGCGCAACTGTTTATCCAAGGGAAATCAGCACGTACATATTTGAGCTGAACGACCCTGAAAAAGTCCAGGCAGCCCGCATAGATTTCAATCTGCGGGATAATGCGGGATCTCTTATAATGAAACTTAACGGAGACGTAATTTACGACGGTGTGCTAAATCCTACTCAGAGCATATACGTTGACCAGTCAAAGCTAAACAAGCTCAATATAATAACATTTGATGCTCGCGAGGACTCCAAATTCGCAGGACGCGCAACTATAGCATTGACTTCTGTAACAGAGCAAGACAAGTCTCTTCAAGCAACGATAAACCTGACACAGGACGAATATAACAAATTCCGTACAGGTACGCTGGCTTTCAGCATAGTGGATGTATTCAGGCCTGGCGGCTACACGATAAAAATAGTCAACGGCAACTCTGTTTTGCTTAATGAGTATGTAAAGCTGGAGAAAGGCTACTTTGAATTCACATTGAAGAAGGAGAACCTGAAGCCCGGCCTGAACACGGTAATAATAACCTCTCTGGACAACGCGGCCTTCAATGTCCAGGGATTAATAACACGATTGTAAGATTTATTGTACTACATTAATTTCTTTTATTTTCTTGAAGTCGTCGTCGAACGTAGCGATATTCTTTATGTTCATCCGCTTCATTATGGCAAGATTTGTGCAGTCTGTGAAACTCAGTTTCGTGCCCTTTTGGCTTCTGAACAATTCCCATGCGTTTTCAAAGTCATTCTTCTCAACCCTGACTAGAATAGAAGAGCTTCTTATTTTTGCCCCCACCACAGCGGTCTTTTCCAAATTTTTTGTCCGACCAAACGTTACTGTCATTGTTTCATCAAATATATAATCAGAAATTAGAGTTACTCCAAATTCATTTTGCATAATCTTGTCCATCAACTTGGATGCACTTTCGTAGTTGCTGTCGGTATCAATTTCAAGTGATACTATAAAACTTGTGTCAAGGAATATCATTTTTTCAACCCATATAAGAATTCATCAACTTCTTCACTCCAGCGTACTTTCTTCCCCGGTTTTATAATACCTTTTATTTCGAGCAAATATTTTGGATCCGGTTTAATTTCGTGTTTCTTCTTCTCAGCCAGCCATTTTTTCATGGCTATGTTCATGGCTTCGCTTACCTTCATATTTTCTTCTATAGCTACAGCCCTTAATTTTCTGAATGTCTCTTCGTCCAAATTCCTTATCGCTGTTATTTTACTCATATTGTATAACTTGTTAAACAAGTATATAAAGTTAACATATAAGTTAAAATTACATTATGTTTGACTTTTCTTTATATCAAATTGACAACAATACACACCCATGCCAACAGTTCATTCTAACATAAAAGAGCTCGAAAAGGAGATCGACAGCATAAAGCTCCTCCATAGCCTGCGAAAGCTCCCCCACGATGCAGCGAAACAGGAAATTAAGCGCCTTGAACTGCAATTAATGGAGCACGTGAACCGGCTGCCTTCTCACGAGCGCCAGGTATATTTGATAAGGAAAGAGTTCGGCAAAGAGTTCTAGATACTTACATTACGATGTACACAAAATCTATTTTTATCTTAGATTCATTGAAAACTGCCATCTTCATTTATGCAAACAATGAATCTTGGATCCTATCGTTGACAAACCCACGACTTCGTACAAAAGACTTCTTTAGAAGTCTTTTGGCGACTCAAGTTGAGCAAAGCTCAACCTCGAGTTAGTCGTGGGCTATAATTACCAACGATTTGATGTACATCACAATGTACA
>CAYJUT010000064.1:0-4964 GCA_964373415.1 uncultured archaeon
CCTGCACCGCCGACGGGAATAACAGGATTGATTACGGGGCTTGGGTCGGGCATTGCCACGAACCCTGCGGCGGTCGCGGCGGTTCTTGTGATCGCGTTGATCGCGTTCGTGGCTTGGCGCATTTGGAAGAAGATGCGATAGCTGTTTCCATACACCATCTTTCGCTTGCTACGATTAAATGCCTTTCTTTCCAGATATTATTGTGGTCAAATGTTAGAGAATGTGACAAAGGAAGAGGAGAAAGTGCTCATTCAGAAGGTTGTTTATGACCTGCTCAACGACCCAAGCTCAGAAGGCAGAAAAAATACGCCATAGCCGAAATTAGAGCTGTTGTCAATTACATATTGAGATCTGTCAAAAACCATCATTATGAAGGATCAAAAGGATATCTTGAATTCATCGCAAAAGAATTAGGCGAAACTTCTCACGTAGTGTTTTATGGCCCCGGCGATAATGTTTTTCTTTCTCTGGAGCAGAATTGATTCACAAATGACGCATGGCACTTGTGACGCTTTTTACTGCTTTCTGGCCTGATTTTGCTGATACCATTATTTATGTATCCTGTAATGCGCGCGTAAGGTATGGCAGGTCGCCATTTCTTTTATTTTGGGCTAGTCAAATCAGGCTAGCAACATCCTTTACCATGAAATCGTCAAAACCCCGTTAGTTTTCTAACGCCCTCTAACTGTTCTGATCCTTATGCCATGCCTCCTGACTGTCTGGATAATTTGGAATGGTTTATGGGCTCAGATGTACGTGAAAAATTTAATGAATTCTTGAAAGTACGGGAAGAGCTCATGAAAACAAGCTCTTACGCAAGAGAAAGGTAGCATCTTAATTTTATAAACATTCTATGTTTATTGAGAGTATGATTTCCGTTGATCCTGAGTGGCCGTTCTTCTTTTCAGACAATCTAATAAAAGGCGATACCGAGTCGAACGTAGCCATATGCAGCCTGTGGACGCTGAAGGAAATAGTGACAAAAGAAATAAGCAAGGACAGTTTTGCCATTGCTGGGCAGTTATATTATAGTGAAGGTGTCAATTATTTATTGCGTGCTGTGCTCTCGAACCCGAACATCCGTTACGTTATATTATGCGGCGTCGACATCTCAAAGAGCGGCGAGGTGCTGCTAAACTTCATGAAAAACGGCATTGACGATAGTTACCAGATAATTGGCACATCTTTCAGCATAGAAAAGGAAATATCGCGTGACGCCGTTGAGGACTTCCGAAAGAACGTAACTGTTTTTGACATGAGAAATGTTGTGGATTCAAAAAAGATTCTTGAAAAAATAGAATCGCTACCCAAAATTTCCGCCTTTGGTGCACCAAGGGTATTTGCCATGGCGCCGCCGGCAAAGGTCGACGTGCTGCCCTCTGAAAAAGCAGGATACACAATAAGGAAAAAAACCATATCGGACGCCTGGGGAGAAATTCTGAAGTATGTGATGGGTTTTGGAACTATCAAAAAGACAAGGCATAGCTCGAACATGCGCGAGATTATCGATTTGACAGTTGTCATCGGGGAAGAGGACGCGGAAAAGCCCTATATAGCGCCGTGGCTTTGGTTTGACGAGACGGAGATAAAAAATTACCTGCCGCAGGTCATGACAGACAGCGTACCAGCAGGCACCGCCTATACATACGGCAGCCGTTTGCGTGCGCACGGGACCGCCGGCAACCAGATAAATTACATCATAAATGAATTGAAGAAAGCCGATTACGCCCGTCACGCAATCGCTGTGACATGGCAGCATGATGCTGACATGGACAGCTTGAATCCTCCATGCTGGATCGCACTCCAGGCGCTTGTGCAGGACGGAAAATTATTCCTGACGGCATTCGTCAGGAGCAATGACATGTTTTCTGCGTGGCCACTGAACGCATTCGGCCTGTTAAATATACAAAAGGAGATTGCAGACGCAATCGGCGCGAAACCCGGACCTCTGACTACAATCAGTGGCTCTGCCCACATCTACGAACACGATTGGATTAAGGTAAAAGATATTCTAGACAACTGGTACAAGCCGTTACAAAAGCTCGTGTTCGACCCGCGAGGAAATTTCATAATAAAACTGGACCGGAAGGAAAAGAAAATAATTATCGATCACTACACGCCCCAGCAGCAGAAAATAGAAAGCTTCGAGTTCGTCATGGACGAGAAAGGCAAGAGCTACTGGGATATACTTAACAAAATTATGGAGAAAGGGATTGTCTCATCCCTGGTTCACGCGGCTGACATCGGCGCCGAGCTTGCGAAGGCTGAGCTTGCATTGCGTTACGGCCTCAAGTACAGTCAGGACGATCCGTTAGACATAAGCAAGAAGGCGGAAGAATAATTAACTGAAAAGTTTTGGGTGAACTCGACTAAATGTTCCGATTTGATATTATGAAAATCTATCTTGCGTTTACAGTGTTGGGTGACAGGGCAAAGCTTGAATTGGTAGAGAGCCTTGCAAAGCTGCTGCAGAGCCGCGGCCACGAGATTCTCACAACGCATCTGTTGTCAAGAAACGTTCGTGATGAAGAAGCTCTAAAAACGCCACAGTTCATATTCAAGCGCGACATGAAATGGCTCGAGGAATGCGATGTACTGATAGCTGAGGTAACTAAAACAGGCTTTGGTGTAGGATTCGAGGCCGGGTATGTTCTTGGAAAAGGAAAGGAAAAAGTCTATTTGCTTTACGATATCGATGCAGAACACAACATTTCACGCATGGCATGCGGCAACACAATGAAGAAATGTAAAGTAGTGCCCTACTCGGGCATAAAGGATATTTACAAATTTGTCGAGGAGAATTTCTGAGCTAATGATTGAGCTTGGACATGGGGTGTACCGACCAAAAAAATAAACTAAGTTTGAGATGTGGATACAATACTTCGGCCCGGTAAATCATAAAGGAAAGGATTGCATTGGCGTTTTCCTTTGGTTACAGCCCGTATCTTGGATCTGTCTTGCGCTTTATCCCAAAAATCTTGTCAAGCGTAGCAATTTCCGGTTGCGAGAGGTATTTCTCGTTTTTGCGCAGTGCCTTGTAGTCGTTGCTTTTTATGTCCGTGTAAAGGGTGTCATTTTCTTTTATTTGTCTCCCGATTGTCGGCCCGCTTATCGATATCGCAACCTTGTCGCCTGTCTTTGCTTCATCGACATTCTGGCCCTGTGACTGTATCTGTTTTATAGTCCCAGCAGATTGGCCGTCTTTCATGAGATCCGAACCCGGCTTCAGCAGGCCGTAAACTTCGCATCCGATTATTGCCGGGTCGCTTGCGCGGAACACGGACCCCGGTATTAATTTTATTTCTGCTGGTCTTATTAGAGAATCTATTTCTTCTTTCTTTGTTTTTTCTTCCTGTTCTTTTGACCATTTTTCGTAGTCTTCTATCAGGCGATAAATAACATTGGACCTTAGTATCTTGATGCCTTTGTCTTTTGCAAGTACCTCGGCATCTTCTACCATGCCGCTGTTGAAGACTATTACAGCGCGATAGACGTCATTCCTGTTCACTTCCGCTTTTATCACATCCTTTTTAGTCACGCCGCCTATAGTGGCTTCTCTTATGGGATGTTTTTTGAATATGTTGATCAGCGCTTCCAGGCTGCCCAGTGTGTCCGCTTTCAGTATAAGACCTTCTTCCTCAGTGACTATTTCCGCCTCTTCTTTTTCGTGCTCAAGCTCGTCAAGAAGCTTTTCCGCCTCCTCGAAAGTCTTTGCCGTTCGTATTGGCGAGCCGGCGACCACATCGCTCAGGCCAGGTGCCACTATCTTGACGCCTGCCGCTGCGTTGACCTCCGTGACGCTGTTGAATTTTTTCTCCATCCTAATGTCTCGCATGGCATCCGGTACCATAAGCGCGCGTATTTTTGCTATCATCTGTGTCTTGCCGCCAACAACCAGATAGTCGTTCCTGTGGACCGACCCGTCATAAATTATTGTGTCTATTGTGATGCCAAGTCCTGTGACCTCCTTTACTTCCAGAATCATGCCTGCAGCTTTTTCCGTGCTTACTAGCTGGTCTTTCAGGAATGTCTGCGCAAGTCCTATCAATGTTACAAGCAAATCAGAAATGCCCTCGCCTGTTTTTGCCGAGACAGGAACCACAGCAACGGTTTTTGTGAAATCCATGACGCGGTCGTATCTGTCTGCTGTTATCCCGCGAGAGGCAAGCTGCTCTATGACCTGATAGAATTTCTGCTCGAACATACCCTTTACGCTGTCGGTCTGGTTCGGATAGTTTTCAAGGAAACATTCATCACTGGACCAGCCATTTATCCTGTCTATCTTATTGGTTGCTATGACAAACGGCGTCTTTGTTTCCTTCAGTATGGCCATGCTCTCGGCTGTCTGTGGCATTATGCCCTCATTTATGTCGATAACAAGAACTGCCATATCTGCTATCGAGCCGCCGCGCTTGCGCAGCGTTATGAACGCCTCGTGGCCAGGCGTGTCAATAAAAAGGAGGCCCGGAACATCTACATGGAAGTTGAATTTTCTCATCAGCGTGCCGCACATGTTCTTTACGACATCAGAAGAAATTTCCGTGGTCCCGATAGATTGTGTTATTCCGCCAGCCTCACGCGCAGCTATGGCGGTCTGTCTTATCCTGTCCAGTATTGAAGTCTTTCCGTGATCCACATGTCCCAAAATTACGATTATCGGCTGGCGCAACATAACTATCACCAAAGTCAGAAGCATTCGTTATTTTATTTTGAAGTATTCCGAAAACCGCTGGCTTTAGCCAGCGGTTGAGGGGAAGGCTTCGAAAGAAATGCTCAAAGAAACCCGCGACTTCGTGCAAAAGACTTCTAAAGAAGTCTTTTGGCGACTCAAGTTGAGCAGAGCTCAACTTCGAGTTAGTCGCAGGTATTAAGGGCATTTCATTTTCGATTGAGGCGTATCCCCCCTTAATTATAGTGCAAGACATAACATTTTAGAGTGATATTATAATTATGTCTTCACATAT
>CAYJUT010000065.1:0-4853 GCA_964373415.1 uncultured archaeon
CTTTTTAACTTTCACAATTATTCTATTCTAATGCAATATGTCTCGCACCCGTGGATAAATCCTAACACTATAGAGCAGCGCAGCTATCAGGAAAGCGTCGTTAAGACCGCCCTTCACAGCAATACACTCTGCGTGCTCCCAACTGGACTTGGCAAGACCTCGATTGGAGCGTTAGTGGCAGCAGAAAGGCTCCAGAAAAACATGAAAGGCAAGGTTCTCTTTCTCGCTCCGACACGCCCACTTGTCAACCAGCACAAGAATACATTCGAAAGATTTCTCAGGCTCGGCGTGGAAATGGTCGCCATAACAGGGGAGAACAAGGCGGAGGAACGCTACAGCCTATACAAGAACAATGACATAATATTTGCGACGCCACAAACCATATCCAATGATTTGAAAAGCGGGTTGCTGGATCTTGCAAATTTCTCGCTCATTATATTTGACGAAGCTCATAGATGCATAGGAAAATACTCTTACGTCTACATAGCAAAAGTCTACATGAACAGGTCGAAAGACCCGCTCATACTTGCATTAACGGCAAGCCCCGGCGGCAACAGGTACAAAATAAATGACGTCAAAAACAGGCTTTTCATAACCAGCGTTGAGATAAAAACACGCGAGGACGATGATGTAAAGCCGTACGTGCAGAAGATGGAGAACGAGTGGGTCACGGTCGAGCTTCCAATACCTCTGAAATCTATACACACGTATTTGAGCAGCATAAAGAACGCGCTAATCAAGAAACTTATTGGCTGGCGCGTGATAAACTCGTCCCATATTACAAAGAGCCAACTTCTCAAATTACAGGAAGAGCTGGCAAGGAAGAAGACAGGTTACGGATACGCGGCGATGTCAATAATAGCGGAAGCCATAAAGGTGGACCATGCCCTGCTGCTGCTGGAAACGCAATGCCTGCATGCGCTCCAAAATTATTTCAAAAAATTATCAGAAGAGACCACGAGGGCGACGACCCGTCTGCTCAACGAAGAGAATTTCAAGAATGCCGTGCGCCTCACCAACGAGCTTGTGGACGAAGGGAAGGAGCATCCAAAAATGCAGAAGCTAGTTGAAATAATTGAGAAAGAAATGAAAAACAATGACGCACGCATAATAATATTTGCGCAGTTCAGAGACACCATATCAATGATATCTGACATGCTGCAAAAAATAAAGGGCGCTGCGCCTATCGAATTCATCGGTCAGGCGAAGAAGAAAGGAAAAGGTCTGAGCCAGAAGGAGCAGATACAGATACTCAACGAATTCAAGATGGGCTTTTACAACATCCTCTGCGCAAGCCAGGTAGCCGAGGAGGGACTGGACGTAGTAGAAACGAATGTCGTAATATTTTATGAGCCGACGCCATCAGCAATAAGAAAAATACAGCGCTCCGGCCGCACGGCGCGCACGCAGCAGGGCAAAGTCATCGTCCTGTTGACAAAGGGCACCCGTGACGAAGCCTATCACTGGTCGGCCCATCAAAAAGAAAAACAGATGAAAAAGACGCTCTACCAGATGCAGCGCGGGCTTGATGAGAAACAAAAAAGTCTGGGAGAATTTGGAGGGGGATAAACATGGGAAGTTTTATAGAATTTAATGACACGTTGCAATTGACAACGGAACAAGGATTTCCAAAAGTGCTGAAACTAGAAGTTCATAGAAAGAAACCTTTCACAGAAAAAGATTTTAGAGGTAAGATATTTGAGTTTAAAAATAAACCCAATATGCGTATGTATCATCTTGCACCAACAAGAGTCTTTCTCGTCCATAACATAAAAGGAAAATGGCTCTACTGGGGTCATGCACATGTAATTGAGGAGACAATACATGCAAATACAAAAACAACTTCAGGAAAATTCAAGATAGTAAAGATATACGATCCGCAATACCAAGAAATAACAAGCAAAATTGAAATGAGAAAAGGCACGGAGTATTTCAAATGATAAAGGCAGTCATATTCGACTGGAACGGCGTGATAACCGATTCGCTCAAGCTGGACCACGAAATATTTCTCAAGGAATGCGACAGGAAAAGTCTGAAGGTGCCACGCTCGATTAATTTCTACAGGAACATGTTCAACGATAATGTTTTTGTATGTCTGGAAAAAATAGGATTTCACGTCGATGAGGAAGGGGAAAGAAATTACAGGCGTCTCTATATGGAAGGCCTGCCGAAGACAAAACCTTTCAATGGCATCAAGCCCATGCTGAAAATACTGAATAAAAAATACAGGCTTGCAATAATAACGTCCAACTACGGCGTCGCTGTCAGGAAATTTTTCAAGAATCATGGAATCGAGGAATTCGGTTTAATATTAAGCTCAGACGTCAACAGGCGCAAAGAGAATAAAATAAAAATACTGCTTGACAAGTTTTCAATCAGTAAAGACGAGGTTATATTTGCTGGCGACACGATAAGCGACATAAAGGCTGCTAAAGCGATGGGAATAAAATCCATAGCAACCGCATGGGGCTACCAAAAACGCAGCAAGCTTGCAAAACACAATCCAGATTACATAGCAAACATGCCGCAAGATGTAATAAAAATTTTAGAGAAGATAGATAATGCAAAAAGATGAAGAGAAAGTCATAATATACGCCGACAAGAGGGAAGCAAACAGCAGGATACTTGAAATATTAAAGCATAGGTGCGACTTGCGTGAGAAGCAGCTTCCTGTCGGCGACTACCTGCTGAGCAAAAACGTATGCGCAGAAAGAAAAACAGCAAGTGATTTTATTTCAAGCATAGTAGACGGAAGGCTTTTCAGGCAGATGGAAGAACTGAAAAACAATTTCCGCTCGCCAATTATGATATTGGAAGGCAACGGACTTTTCGATAGTGATCGTAAAATACATCCGAATGCAATACGTGGCGCTCTTGCGTCTGTCAGCCTCGATTATGGAGTGCCGATAATAAATACGGAGAACAACCTAGAGACGGCAGAGATGCTTCTTGCAATTGCAAAGCGTGAACAGGTCACAAGAAAAAAATCTATTTCAATAAGAGGCAGAAAAAAGGCAAGGTCTATGAATGACAGGCAAGAATTCCTTATATCAGGCTTGCCTCAGATAAATACGCAAACAGCAAAGAAGCTACTCAAACATTTCGGCTCGCCCCAGAATATATTCACTGCGAGTTTAGATGAGCTTCAAAAAATAGAAGGTGTCGGGCCTAAAACTGCAAAAAGAATCCGCCTTGTTCTCTCGAAGAAGTACGAGAAGTCCATACTTGAGGATTAACAATACTGGAATGCGCAGTCGATTAGCTGTACCTTTTTGATTCGGCTTCTCGTTTCCCTATTGGTTTAAGAATCTTGCCAATTTTATTCTACTAATGAGCGCAAAAGACGTAAGAAACCTTATGTTAACTTTGATAATTCTAGCAATAGGAATCAAACTAATAATGTGGATCACAGGAAATTACATCGGAAATGCCGGCAGTTTTTCTGATCTTGTAGCCGGCTTTACAGGCCTAGGCGACCTGGCAATGTACGGCCTGATACTTCTGGCAATACTTTTAATGCCTTACTACCTCTCGAAGAGGTCACAGGAGAAAAAAATCAGGGGTTTGTAATATGAAAAAGAATCGTCCTGTAACAACGCTTTTCATGCTAATGTCGCTAGACGGGAAAATATCTACCGGCGGCAATGATTCTCTTGACGTAGACAAAGATTTTCCCAAGATAAAGGGCGTCAGAGAGGGGCTTGGGCAGTATTACGAGCTTGAAAAAACTACAGACTTGTATTCGTTAAATACTGGAAGGGTAATGAAAAAAATGGGTGTCAATAAACGCAAAAATCCTGTAAAATCTCCGGCAAATTTCATAATTATTGACAGCAAGCCCCACTTGACAAAGAAGGGTGTGGTATTCATGGCAGACCGGGGAAAAAAGCTATACTTGGTTACGACGCACAGGAAACATCCGGCATTCGGGCTTAAAAATAAAAAAAATATGGAAATAATATATTCCAAAAAACTGGACCTGAAATCCTTATTCGTTAAATTAAAGAAAAAACATGGAATCAATAGAGTAACAATACAATCAGGCGGGACAATGAATTCAGCTTTTCTTAGAGAAGACCTCATAGATCATATTTCGATCGTAGTAGCTCCCTGTCTTATTGGAGGCAAAAATACCCCAACGCTGATCGACGGAGAATCGTTGCATTCCATAAAAGAATTAAACAAAATCAAGGCACTAAAACTTCGGACGTGCAAAGTTCTTAATAAATCTTATTTACACCTGAAATATGATGTGATCTAATATGCTTTACTTAATAGGACTCGGGTTGTGGGATGAGAATGACTTGTCACTGCGAGCACTGGCGGCGCTAAAGAAATGTGATGAGATATACGCAGAATTCTATACAAACAAGTGGCTCGGCAACATGGAGAAGCTTGAAGAGATGGCCGGAAAGAAAATAAAGACACTAAAACGGACGGACGTCGAAAGTGAATTCCTGACGGATAACGCTAAGGAAAAAGACATTGCACTCCTTATACCTGGAGACCCGCTCGTTGCAACAACGCACGTCCAACTGTTGATAGATGCAAAACAGAAAAATATCAAAACAGAAGTGATTCATTCGTCAAGCATATACACATCTGTAGCAGAAACAGGCCTGCAGCTTTACAAGTTCGGCCGCACGACAACGCTCGCATTCATAGAGAAGTCATTCAAGCCTAGCAGCCCTTATGAAATTATTTTAGAAAACAGGAAAGCCGGATTGCACACGCTCGTGCTGCTTGACATAAAGGAAGACAACAGGTACATGACAATAAGAGATGGGGTTGAAGTTCTTCTTGAAACTGGACAACTTCTTGACAAGGATACAAAAATCATTGCGTGCTGCCAG
>CAYJUT010000066.1:0-4679 GCA_964373415.1 uncultured archaeon
GATGGCAGTTTTCAGTGAATCTAAGATAAGAATTTATTTGTTGCTGAAAAAGCTGCTTATAGCGGCTATCAGGCCTGCAAAGAAATCGCCCAACGACTTAAATATGTTTGGCAGACCTTCCTCTTCCGGCGTGTTTATCACCGCTGTCTGCGTTATTATTGAGTTGCCAGTTGCAGACGCCATAAACTGATTCTGTCCGGCCCTGTTTGCAATGAAGTTCACGGAGAAATTTTTTTCCTCATTCTCACCCAGAAAGAAGCTTTTCATTACAGTCTGGTTCGTATAATCGATTTCTATATTTGCCGTACCGCTTCCACCGATATTTTTTATTGTTATGTTTGACTGGAATACCTGGTTTATGTTCACCGTTGAAGGCGCTGCGACCTTAAGGTCGAATTCCTTTATTTGAACAACGTTGACTGTTTTCACATAAAGACTTCCAAAATAGTACAGGTAGAATTTGTAAGTCCCCGGCTTCTTTATGTTGAAACTGACTTCCCGTCCCCCGGCCAGCCCGAAATCAGGCGAGTAAAATATTCCGTCCGTGCTCGCCTTCAGCGTGAATGTCTCCCCGACTTTTGCTGTGTCCGGGCCTGTTATGAGTATACTTGTATTCCCTGTCTGGCCTTGTACAGTAACACGGAATTCCGTCTGCCCGCCTGTCTGGTCGTACACGGATACAGGGCAGATATAATTGTTGCCGCTTGTCTTGAAAAACCAGTAGACATCCTTCATGCCGCATGTCCATATATACCTGTCTTCGTCATATATCTCGAACTGTTTCACATCCGCGTTGTTTACGCATGAGGAGGCCTTTACCTCGGCTATCGTGCACTCGCTTGTGCTTACAGTCCCCTTGATGTAACCGTAATTTTGCGAACTGACTCTGTCCGTGCCCGCTGTGGTTATGCCTGTAACGGCTTTTTCCCTGTAATTCAGGAGCTTTATGCTTTCCTCATTGCGCGTCCATTGTATGTCGCCGCCCAGATATGTCAGCGTGTCTATCTGACTGTTGTCAAGCAGGACCGCACTTTTTATGTGCGTCGCATCGAGATATCCGCCCTCGAGCCATGTCGGGTCGAACGGTACCCATGTGCCGTCTGCAGCAAGGACCTCGACCCACGTGTGGCCCACAAACTTGTTCTGTACAGAAGAATACGCATAGCCCACCACGTAGCGCGTTGGTATTCCGCTCGCCCTAAGCAGCGCCGCAAGAAGATTGGCATGCTCCACGCACACGCCGCGTTTGTCAATAAGTACCTGGTCGCTGGGGACATTTTTCCCGACGTAGCTCAGGTCGTAGTCTATATAATTATAAACGAATGCAGTCAGGTCTGCCGCGTGCTTTAGTGTCTTTTCGTAAGGGAAAGCCAGTTGCCTTATCTGGTCGTTCATGACTATGTATCTTGTCGGCTTCAGGTAAAGGTCGTTCGTTCCTATCTGTTTTTCTCCGTAAACGTGTTTTGCGGTGTTTTGGACTGTCATTTCTATTTTATAATTCACAAGACCTGAGAGTTTTGTCCATTCGATCAGTATGAGCCTGTTTCCAAAGGCGTCATTTGTGTATTTCCACGTCATGTCCCCGTCTGCAGTTACTTTTACGTCTTGCACGCCTTCCTGCGGGATATAGTAGGAGAGATTCGCAAAGTTGGTGAAGCCGGTCATGAGCAGCGATCCACTCTGCACTATTTCAAGGTCTACGCTGTCCAGCGTCTTGGCGTTGAGCTGCTCGGCATGGGCCACTGATGCGAAAACCAGAAAAACCAACAAGATTGGCAGTAATTTTTTCATGCTTATAGGTTGAAGGAATACGGTATAATAAATTTGTGGTAACGGAGCCCAGGAGTCAAATCTACAATATTGTCACTACTAGTCAATAATTAATAATAGTTAACTTTATATACCTCTCGAAACAAATTGATATAATGGACATTGACAGAAGAGAATTTATAGGCAAATTAGGTACTGCTCTAGGTGCTTCTTTATTGACACCAGAAGAGGCAGAAGCCTACCAGTTAGTAGATAGCCCGAGTCCTAGAAGGCGCAGAAGGCCAAACAGAAAAGGCACAAGATTTATACTTCTTCATACTACAGAGGCAAACGGCTCAAGTTCTTTGAACAGTCTGGTAAGAGGCGGAAACGCCAATTACATGAACGACACAGACGGAAAAATTTACAGGATAATGAGGCCGAACCAGGTTTCTATTGGTGCAGGAAGAAGTATGTGGAACGGCTTGTCAAATCTCGACAACTATGCAATCAACATAGAAAACGTCGGTTTTCACAACCGGCCTTTGACAGCACGCCAGTACGCAAGTTTGAGAGACTTTCTTGCTGATCTTCAGAAACAATACAGGGTGTCGGATGAAATGGTTATGCCGCATTCACAGGTGGCGTATGGGCGCCCTAACAAATGGCAGGGACGTTCACACCGCGGCAGGAAGAGATGCGGAATGCTTTTCGCTACAGAAAGAGTAAGGGAAAGATTAGGTCTAACTTCAGAGGTGAAATACGATCCGGATGTAAGTTCTGGCAGGCTTGCTGTAGCGGATCCTTATCTTGCAAACATAATTTATGGGTCATCAAGAGGTGAAGAACCTGATGTTATTGCGAAGGCAGAGCCACCCCCGGCCCCTGAAGCATCTGATGAAGATGCCGCAATAAGAACTGTTGAAAGAGGCCAAAGCATTTGGCAATATACCGGAGACGAGTATGCAAATGCAACATCAATATACTTATTGCCGGGTGGGATGATACGGCGTGGTGACGAGCTGCTGAAAGCAAAATTCGATTTTAATACAATACAGCCTGGTACAAGGGTGGCTGTTGGTTATAATTACGGTGGCCATGTCAGTCCTGACAGGTCAGCATACAGAATAGCCGGCGGTAACTGGAACAGGTCCGACACGTTGTACGTATTTGACGGTAAAATAGTCACAGGCGACGATATAAGTGATGTAAGAATACCGAACGGTACTCTAGTTCTTTTCAGAAAATAGCACTATCAAATTTCCATTTAAGAGTTTTTGGATAGTTGTATGCTAAAGGACGAAAAAATGCCGAGTCCGAGTACTTGACCCGACATTCCGTCTTTGGTTAGGGTGATATATACGCCGATAGAGGAGATATGGACCGAGAAATACAGGCCTAAAAAGCTGAAGGATGTTATTGGCCAGGAACATATAATTAAGCGCCTGATCTCGTTCGTAGAAACGCGCTCTCTTCCTCACTGCTTGTTTGCCGGCCCCGCGGGCTGCGGCAAGACGACAACCGCGCTCTGCATCGCCCACGAGTTTTATGGCGACAAAATTAAAGGCAAATTTCTCGAGCTCAACGCCAGCGATGAAAGGGGCATCGACGTCATCCGCGAGAAAGTGAAGGAATTCGCAAGGCAGCCTGCTTTTGACACAGGCGGCATGTTTCGTATAGTATATTTGGACGAGGCCGATGCGCTCACTAAGGATGCGCAACACGCGCTCCGCCGCACAATGGAGAATTACTCGCATATTTGCCGCTTCATTCTCGCATGTAATTACAGCGCAAAGATAATACCGCCTGTTCAATCAAGGACCGCTGTATTCCGCTTTAGTTCGCTTAAGGAAACCGATGTCATCGATTATCTGAAACACATCGTAAAGAACGAGCACCTGAAAGTTGATGATGCTGCTTACAAGGCTATAATGCGTGTTGCCGAGGGCGACATGAGGAAGGCTGTAAACATATTACAGACAGCGTCAACAAGCAAGATCATAACCGAGGATGTGATTTATTCTGTGACAAACCGCGCTGACCCGGCTGCTGTAAAGAAGATGCTAGAAACTGCTATAGCAGGAAAATTCAAAGATGCGCGCGCCCAGCTTATTTCATTGCTTAACGAGTCAGGACTTTCCGGCGAGGATCTGATAAAAGAAATTCACAGCCAGATTTTCGAGATCGATGTGAGCGACCGTCAAAAATTGGAAATGATTGAGAGAACAGGTGAGTACGAATTCCGGCTGACCGAGGGCAGCAATCCGCATGTGCAGCTGGAAGCTTTATTGGCCCAAATGGCGCTCATTGGGAAGAAGTAGGCTGCAGCTCCGGGAGGGTATCTGCCGATTCGTAAAGTTCTACAAAATCAATGTGAGTACGTCTTAGAAGTTCTGCAAGACGACGGTCATTATTACTGATAACGGGTATTTTTTCTTTTTTTATACGATATGCCTCTAAAAACAATCCGATAGGACCGCTGCCGATTAGTCTACAGCCTGTAACATCGATAGCAAATGGTTTGCCGGCGTTTGATGCGTATTCTCTAAATGTATCGAGAAAGCTTCTTTCATTAAATGCCCCGTATATTTGGCCATTAATCATTCCAGTTATTTCCAATACAAGATATCCTCTTTCTTCCCTGCGACCTATCATTGGCATTTCCCACAGCGTTACCATAATAAAAATGATAATAAAAAACCTCTTAAGCCAATAAACAGCTATTAAAATCTTGTTTTCAGAATAGGAAATAAGCCTTTTCAAGAAAGATAATACATTTCTTTTCGGAAACGTTTCCTTTCCCAAAGAAAAGGTTTGCCGAAGTAGTTCAGCGGTAGAACGCCACGCTCATATTCATTATGAGCTTTGAGGCAGGTTTGCCAGTGACAAAGAAACGTGGAGGTTGTGGGTTCGACACCCATCTTCGGCAT
>CAYJUT010000067.1:0-4525 GCA_964373415.1 uncultured archaeon
GCAAGCTAATTCTGGCTGATTTAAAAAAGAAAAACTTGATAGATTAAATTATCTTTTTATACTCCTTCCACTATAAACATAATTATGCCGATGGAAGAGGAAGAGTATGAGATTGTGCCGGTCGGGCCTCTGCGAAAGATAGAAAGACGTGTGGAGAGGATAGAGAAGGGCACGACAAGCACTGACATGGTTAAAGAGCTCATAGAGGTCGTAAGGACGAACCAGAAGATAATAGACGAGGTTGTCAAGATAAACTCGGAGATGATAAACCGCGTATCAGACCTGGCCACTCATGTGAGCCAGCTCGCAGAGAGGATGAATGACTTCCTGGACAGGGTAGAGGTAAGCGGCGAAGGCGAACAGCCTCAACAGGAGCAGCAGCAGAAAAACGTTGAGGAAATGAATGAACGGATGCAGAAACTGGAGAAGAGAATAAACTCGGTGCTGCTTTCCAGTGTAAGAAATAGGCCTGTAAGAGCGACACAAATGGTCAGAAGACCGATGTCCGCCTAGACAAGGCAGGACGTCTGATATTATTTCTACTTAGTTGGTATCGTATTGTTTTCTCCCAATCTAATTTTATACTCAAAAAACAGCGACTTTGGTTTTAGATTACATTTATATTGCCCGCCAGACAAGTAAATTACATGAAAGGGCAGCAGGAAGCTTTATCCGTCGTACTAATATCGGGTATACTGATAGGGGTAGTCGGTTCGGTTTACTTCTGGGGCATACCACTTATACAGAAGAATAAGGACGTATCACTTCTCGAGTCTTCGGAAGCCTTCATGCGTCAGTTGGATATAAAGATAAAATCCATTGCAAATAACGGCGGCAGGGATCAAATAAATATTCCGGTACCTGGTATAGTAAATTTTGATGGCAAAATAATAACCCTGTCGATATCCACGGACGGCACAATATACGCAGCAGATGCACAGATACCTCTGGGCAGGAATACCGATAGCACGCTAAATATTGATCTCACGGACCCGACCAACCCAATAAAATACGGCGTATGGGGCGTCGACGAAGCCACGTTGTTGAATGTGATAAGCAGAAAGCTAAGCGAGGACAGTTATAGGAATGACTATACGATAGAATATGTAGAGCTCAGAAACTCAAGGATGTTGAGAGATTTCATGATCGCCTTGACCGGCTCACCGTCATCAGGCGGGCAGGATAAAACCATAATAATAGAGAATATTGGTGATTCTAATACGGTTAAGAATGGACGAACCTTAATAAGCAGCAATGTAAAAATTAGTATAATATGATATTATTTTACTCTGGTAAAAAAGGCCAGTACAGGGTAGTGAGTGAGATATTACTTTTTCTTATCGGCATACTCATAACAGGCTTTGTCATAGTAAATTTTGGTAATGTCGAGGACTCCGTAAGAAAAATATCACTAAGAGACCAGATGGAAAGTATTAGTGACACTGTTGCGACTGCGATAGCGAAGATAGCAAACATGGATAACGCAACGATAAGGCTTTCGATACCTGATGAAATATCTGACAGCATATATGTTGTATCAATAAAGGATGTTGATGGCGGAAAATTATCAATACGTACGCTGGATGGAACCGCATCGATCGAGAGACAAATCTTTAATATAGACTACGATAATACAGATAGCAATAATCATGTAATAAACAATAGTGAAGTCGTAAGCAGCGCCGGATTCATAGAAATCATAAAGAACGAGAAAATAACTATTGTCAGGTCAAAGAGTTGATTTTGTGGGAAATGTACTTGTAAAAGTGCGGGGCGGAAAATCGTTTGTTGTAAAGCCGAAGCCGAAAGAAGTGATGAAAACGGGCTTTATAGAGGGCCAGTTTCCCCAAATGCCAATACAATACATGGCGCAGATGCCGCAAATGATGCAACAGCCACGCGAAAAGGTAGAAGGCATAGCAATACCCGAAATAGAACAGGAAAAACTCGTGGTAGAGGATGATAGCGATATAAAACTCGTCAACACGAAATATCCGCTCATACCATCAAGACCAGCAAAAGGTGAGCGTATTTTCGCGTATGCACATATAGCATTTGACCGCAGAAGCAGTGAGCTCGTCTACAATGTAATAGAACCGCCAATAGGAAATAACCAGAAAGTGCTCGATGCCATAAAAGAGTATATACAGGAAAAATTAGACGTAAATTTTGCCCAGATAAGGAAAAACCAGGCGACAGAGTATCTAAATGGCATTTTTACAAAGTCCCTTGCATATTTCAAAGTCAAACTCGACAAGGATTCTATAGACATTCTGCGTTACTACGTAATAAGGGATTTCATGGGAATGGAAAAGATAGAGCCTCTCATGCAGGACAGATACATAGAGGATATTTCATGTGACGGCGTAAACATACCAATGTACGTGTACCACAGGCACCCGCAATTCGGCTCCATAAGAACCAACATAGGATTCAGGAACAGGGACGAACTTGACTCGTTCGTAAACAAGCTTGCCGAAAGATGCGGCCGGACTATATCTGTTGCAAAACCATTGCTTGACGGTACCCTGCCTGACGGTTCAAGATTACAGACGACACTGGGTAGTGATATAGCGCGCAATGGGAGCAACTTCACTATAAGAATGTTTTCTGAAAAACCTATGACGCCTGTTGACATGATAAAATTCGGCACGTGCGACCTGAAGATGATGGCATATTTCTGGTTCCTAGTAGAGCACGGCTCATCAATACTTGTTTCTGGCGGCACAGCCTCCGGAAAAACATCGCTTCTAAACGTCCTGTCACTTTTCATAAAACCGCAAATGAAAATAATAAGCATAGAAGACACGGCCGAGCTCAGGCTGCCGCACACGCACTGGGTTCCGGAGGTCGCAAGAACTCCTATATCCGAAGAAGGAAAGGTTGACATGTTCGAGCTCCTGCGCGAATCCCTGCGACAGAGGCCGGACTATATCATAGTCGGAGAGGTCCGTGGAAAAGAAGCTTACGTGCTTTTCCAGCAGATGGCAGTTGGCCACCCTGGGTTATCGACAATCCATGCCGAAAACTTTCCGAAACTCGTGGACAGGATGACGTCGCCCCCGATAAACTTGCCTGCGAACCTCATGCAGAACCTGGACCTTATACTTTTTGCAAAGCGTGTCAAGCAAGGTAGAAAATACAACAGACGGATATTTTCCGCGGTTGAAGTGGTCGGTTACGACCAGGAGAACAAAGTGCCGATCACCAACGAGACTATTAAATGGGAAGCGAAGGATGACATATTCAAATGCGTAGAAAAAAGTGTCATATTGAAAAAGATAGCGGGCAACACAGGCCTGACTGATGACGACATAAAGAAAGAGATAGAAAACAGGGCGAAGGTAATAAAATGGATGGTGGGAAAAAATATAACTGACTACAGAAAAATAGCGTCCGTCATAAGCATGTTCTATCTCTCGCCCGATTTCCTTCTCGGACGGATAGAGGGCGAATTATGAGCTATGCAGGATTTTCCTACAAGATTTTCGGGGATCTCATAAGGGCCATACGTCCTTATTTTATCGAAATGAAGGACGACCTCAAGAAGGCTGGCATAAGCTACACACTTGAGGAATATCTGTCCATAGCAGTTCTGACAACTGCCATGACATTCGTGCTCGAGGCGGCGATACTATCATTTATATTCGGACTCCTTGTATCGCCTGTTATAGCAATAATACTCGCACTTACATTATCGACGACAATATCCGGCGTGATATTTTTCCTTTTCTACTCTTATCCTACAACCGCGTCGAAAAGCAGGAGCACAAAAATAAAGAAGATCCTTCCATTTTCAGTATCTTACATGTCAACCATTGCAAGTTCCAATGTGCCTCCTATAGAGATTTTCAAGACTATTGTCAAATTTAAGGAATATGGGGAATTGACAAAAGAAGCTGAAAATATAGTCAGGGATGTCGAACTTTTCGGCATGACCACATCAGCCGCGATTAAAAAACAGGCCAAGGTAACGCCGTCAAAAGACCTCAGAGACCTTCTGTACGGAATAAACACCATGATAATAACCGGCGGGAATCTTGGCGCTTTTCTAAAAGAGAAAAATAACGAGCTTATGGCGGACTACAGGAGACGGATAAGAAAATACTCGCAGGACATATCGCTTTATGTTGAAATGTATCTCACACTTATCATAACGGGCTCAATATTCTTCATAGTGCTTTCTTCAATAATAGCCACAATATCATCAGGTCTGGGCACCGTTATGGTACAGACATTCGTTGTCTTTATCCTATTGCCACTACTTTCAATAGGTTTTATAATAATAGTAAAATCTACATCTCCTGTATAGACATGCTTTTTATTTTTAAATGGCCGAATTTTTTGCGCGGTCTAACATAAATTACATGATATGTTCTTTATAACCCATTGAGAACATAGCATCCAGAATGCTTTACAGGAAGCGTTCTTAGATCAAATCGTTGGCAATATAACCCACGGCTAACTCGGAGTTGAGCTCTGCTCAACCTGAGTCGCCAAAAGACTTCTTTGGAAGTCTTTTGCA
>CAYJUT010000068.1:0-4521 GCA_964373415.1 uncultured archaeon
TGGTGAGCAGCCCCGAAAGCGTCCCGCCTGTCAGGTTCAGCTTCTGCCCCGCCACAGCGTAGAGCGTGTTGTTGTTTCCCGTTATCAGGTCATTCTGCGTCGTGTTGTCATTAGACGCGGCGCCGCCAGTCTGGTTCTTGCACACTGTCGATGTCACAACGCCTCCCACAGTCGTCACATTGTCTATGTATTCTCCAGAAGAACATTGTCTGGATGCAGAAGCAGTCAGGTTTACTTTTGTTCCAATCAAACCTGCCAGTGTCGTGTTATCTCCGCTCTGCTTCGTCTCGAGGTTGCCTATCCTCGTGTTCGTTGTAGAAATATTATCAGCTATCGTCTGGTTGTTTGAGTTTATTCTGGTAATGTAGTTAACGCCACCTGAGAAGATACCGGTTGTAACATTAACAATATCGGCTGTCACGTTGGCGAACCAGTTCCATACTCCAGTGAAGTTGTTGAATGTTGTCAGGTTCGCTTTGAGGTTCGTGAGCGTGTTGTTGTTTCCCGTTATCAGGTCATTCTGCGTCGTGTTGTCATTGCCTGCGCCAGCACCGGTTGCGTCAGCGCAGTAATCGCTGTCAGCGCCGCCTGTTATCATCCCGCATGAGACGCCGCCTGTTACATTGATTGATGTAACACTGAGGTTTGTTATATTTATCCGGCCAAGAAATATAAATGTCTGATTCGCACCAGCACCCAGTATCGGACCGGAGCTGTTTGAGAGATTGATAGTAAGACTAGCCGTATTTGGATTCGGGCTTAAGAATCTCAGAAGGTTGTTGTCAGCAAGTTCAAGAATAACGTTTGCCTGGGAATAACTGCCGACCCAATCGTAACGAGGGTCATTGAAGTAATCCGTATTCAGGCCGCCCCAGCCTGGATCACTGCCGAATGCAAATTCAAACTGCCTGGTGCGAATGGACTTGTCAACAGTAAGGACACCGCCGCGGCTGGACCCCGTTCTCTGTAGTCGCAAACCGCCGAATATCGTCTGGTCGCCAACGCCCGTAAGGGGTGCTTCCTGATATTCGCCCAAGACATTGCCTGTATTAATCTGCACAGCATCGAAATACGCATAACCGGATCCGCTCGTTCCGCTGACCTTCAATTCAACAGTTATGTTATGCGTGGATGAGAGGTTGGCCTTGGTGGTGAACTGTCCCTTTAAAACAATCCATGTACCGGAGCTGTTATACTTCTCAGTAAAATTATTAACAATAGCAGAACCTGTAACATTCAGTCTGGCAATTCCATTGCCTTCTGTTCTTACCCATACACCGACGCTATATGTCCTGTTTGGCTGCAGTTTGTATGAAAAGAGCGTCTGGGAAATTTTTCCTTGGCCGCTACTCGTCGGGTCTATTTTCAAAGAGGTGTAGCCCTGGAAAATATTCGAGCCGAGCCCGTAACCCTGCGGCGCGTACTGATAAGCCGTGCCGCTGTTTTGCATCCATGTATCCGGTGTAGCAATTATCTGGTCGCCACTGTATGCGCCGCCAGTGCTGAAACTTTCAAATCCGCCGTTTCTTATTATATTCGAGAAATCTTGCTTTATTTTTCCGCCGGAAAACTCGAATTCCTGTGAAGAAGGGTCGTACTGGAGTTTTTGCGCGTTTGGGCCCGAACCAAAGGTAATTGTTGCTGGCGAAGAACCAAGAACAGTCAAATTTCCACCGACCTCAAGCCCCCTGTCAATAGAAACGGGAGTGACATTGTTAGAATAATTAAATATAATTGATGCCTGTCTCGAGGTATTTGTGGGGTCATTTATATCAAAAAATGTTATGCCCGGGGAGTCAGCTGCTATCCGCAAAGGTGCGCTGAAAACAAATTTGCCATTGGAAGCAATTGACTCGTCAAATGTAATATTTTCGCCGCCGTCACTTGTATAGCCAAGAACCAGTGTGCCGTTCGTCCTGCCGCCCTGGGTCTTCGAAATATAAACATCGGCAGTTATGTTAATGCGCCCTATAGTCTGGTCTACAAACAACGTTGTTGTGCCGACAGAAAAGTTTTTCAGGACGGTGAGATTTCGAGTCAAGAAAAGCGACGTGCCGTTTGAGGCGCTGGCAAAATTTGTGCCAAAGAAACTTCCGCCATAAATGTTTATGCCGGTTAAATTGAAATTGCCCAGCACATCGACGTAAGCGAGAACCACGTCGGCTGCATTTCTCCATTCCGTAAGGTTGCTAATCTGGGATGTTATGGCACGTATAATGAATGTTGGTTTTGTAGTTGATGTTGTCACGGCCGTTTCTGATATATTGGCCCGGAATGCGTATGGCACGGTAGCGGCACGGTATCGCGGTGTGAACGTCTCGCCAGAAACTATGACCTCTATGTAATAATCCTCGCCGAACGTAAGATTAATTGGAACATTGCCGCCTAGAAGGGTAGAGAAGAGGCTGCTCGTAACGTTTACCAACTTGTTTTCTCTCCATAAAGACGCGCCGCCGGTCGACTGATTATAAATATTGAATGTTATGTTGAATTCGCCCTGCTGCGGATTGTTGTTGTTGTCAGTAAGCTTGCCCTGGAAGTCGATAATAGTAGGCACTGCTTGGACAGGATTTATTAAAACGAAGGCAAAAATTAAGGCAAATAAACTAATCTTTAAGTATTTTGATTTAGAAATATTGTCTATGAAATCCAAGACTAAGGACGATAAATTCTGGGTTAAAGTAAGGGAATGGCAGAAAGATCCTGAATTTCGGAAGGCTGTAAAGGAGTTTGTCAAGAAAACAACCTCCTAAATTTTTCGTAACCGATAAATTCTGGCATCATATATTTTTTCAGATTATTTACTGTCCTATAAGCGCTGGCGGCCTCGTTGCTGAACATGGTTTTATTGTCTTCTGAAACTACTATGTCTAATGATGTCGTAAGATAAATATGGGTTCTGGCTATTCTATTATATAGAGTTAAAAGCAAAATCCTTAGTTTTCTCTTTCCAATAAAAGTCTCACCTGATAAGTCCCGCAATTCCTTTCTGACAGCGTCGAAACCGCAGATAACTACATCTTTTCTTTTTTCTAGAGACCTTTGTATTTCCTCTTCTTCCTTCCTTTCAATTATCCTGCCGTAAATATTCGTGTCAAGTATTACACGTTTCATCTTCGTTTCACCATCCTCATGTTCCCGAAGCTGCTTATTTCAACGCGCTTTTCCGCCTGCAGTATGTAGCAGTATTTAGAAGCAGTGGTTACACACACGCCTGCCTGTTTTGCAATCTTGTGCATAGGCGCGGCCTCCCTTGTTGTGGAAGAAAAAATCTTTTCTTTTAGGCTCAAACGTCGCACCATGCCCCAGCCACATTCCCCATGGCCATAGTAAATTAATGATTAAACTTAGTATATAAAGTTAATGGTTATATTTATTCGGTAAAATTATCTACTAGTTTTATTCAATAAGTTTATAGATTAAAGTTAGATTTAATGGATAGTATTAACGCTTCCGGACGGTTTTACTGACTAAGGGAAAAAAGTTTTGCCTTTCCTATCGGGCGCAGTTTGACTGCACGCTTGGTCTCCAGAACTAACAGATATTTTGATGCGGTTGCCCGGCTTATTTCAAGCTCTCTTGATACTTCCTCTATTGTCATGGACTGTTTTTTGAGGCACTTTATTATCCTGTCTTCTATCATGACATCACATCCGGCTTTCTATTTTTACTGCTCATTTAGACACCTGTCACGTGGGTGACTTCCATTTCCACAAAATCTTGGGAAGCTGTCAGGGAGAACAAAACGTCGTAGCTAACCCCAGCTTCTGTTGCATTGACAAATACGTGTATACCGCCTGATGCTATGTTGCTGCCTAATTTTGTCAGCTCCGTGTAGCCGGTGCCGTAAGATGTCTTTGGCTTGTCATCTATGAAAATTCCGCTCTTGGGATAAGATATATTCAAATTCAGGTCCTTGTTTCGTATAAGTGATATGAAATTTGTGGTGTTCACAGTAACATTGTTGGTATAGTTGCCAAGTTTTTTGACTGCAAAGAGTACGCGGCCGTTTTCCAGCACAAGATCGGTTGTGCTGTCATTGTCTATGTCACTTTCGTATGCCTTCATCAGGGAACCGCTGGTTATGAGAATACTGCCTTCCTGTTGCTGCAACCCGGGCGGAAATAAATTAAAATTCTCTATCCTTACCTTTATCTTGTCCTCACCCTGTACGACTTGGAATGTGCCCTTTGGTATGTTGAGGTCTATTTTTCTTTTGGCTCCCGGAGCCTCGTAAAGGATCTGGTTTATTACAGAGTCAAGAGACTGCAAGGCCTGTTTGGCCTCGTTAAATTCCTGCAGTTGTTTTCCTTCGTCTATTATCGGGTTGACTGTGTTCAAGACCAGAATGCTCGATATAACCGCTATAACGACAATTACGACTCCGCTTAACAGGTCGCCTTTCATTTTGAAAACACCCTATAAATTTCTGTTTTCGAAAGAAAATTTCTTAGAGAATTTACAATTTTCATTTTGAAAACACCCTATAAATTTCTGTTTTCGAAAGAAAATTTCTTAGAG
>CAYJUT010000069.1:0-4493 GCA_964373415.1 uncultured archaeon
ATAGTACAGTTCTGGGTCGGGTATGATTTCTACCGCGCTTCGTTTATCGCAGCAAAAAACAAGACAACTGACATGAATACGCTGATAGTAGTTGGCACCAGTGCGGCATACTTCTACAGCGCAGGTGTTATTTTACTTGGTATAAACAGCCCGATGTATTTTGACACAGCGGCGATCATAGTTACTCTAATAATACTTGGACGATATTTCGAAGCGCTGGCAAAAGGCCGCGCATCAGATGCAATAAAAAAACTCATGGTGCTGCAGCCAAAAATGGCGACAATTATTCGAAACGGCAAGGAAATGAAAATAAGTGTTGACGATGTGGTCGTTGGCGACGTGATGATTGTCAAGCCTGGCGAAAAAATACCCGTGGACGGCATTGTCACGGAAGGCGAGAGCAGCGTGGACGAATCAATGATAACAGGCGAAAGCATACCGACTGCGAAGAAGAAGAGCGACACCGTCATAGGTGCCACAATTAACAAGTTCGGCACGTTAAGATTCAAAGCTACGAAAGTGGGCGCTAATACGACGCTTGCACAAATAATAAAGCTGGTTGAAGAGGCACAGGGCAGTCGCGCGCCGATACAAAGGCTTGCAGACAAGGTCTCGTCCTATTTTGTGCCTGCGGTAATACTAATTGCACTTGTCACATTCGCTTTCTGGTATTTTACATTAGGATTCGCATTTGCGTTTGTAGCATTCATCGCGGTCCTTATAATTGCCTGCCCATGCGCGCTGGGACTCGCAACACCAACGGCCATAATGGTTGGGACAGGCTTGGGTGCGCACCATGGCATACTGATAAAGGGCGGGGAGGCGTTGGAAACTGCGCACAAGGCAAACATTATTGTCCTTGATAAAACCGGAACGCTGACCAAGGGCAAACCAGAAGTCACAGATGTAATAACAGACAGTGGTGAGAACAATCTTCTTGGCCTGGCGGCCTCTGCTGAAAAAGGTTCCGAGCATCCGTTAGCCGAAGCAATACTGGAAGAAGCAAAAAAGAGAAAAATAAAACTAAAACGTATTACTAAATTCCTTGCACATTCCGGAAAAGGTGTATCAGCAAAGATAGGAACAACAGCCGTGTACGTTGGCAACAAACTTTTCATGAAGGAAAATAAAATAAATTACAAAAATACCGAAGACGGCATAAAGATACTTGAAGCACAGGGAAAAACAGTGGTCATAGTTGCAAAAAACAAAAAAACATTAGGCGTGATAGCAATAGCGGACAAACTGAAAGAAAATTCTCCTAACGCGGTAAAAGAACTAAAGAAAATGGGCAAACGCGTGATAATGCTTACGGGTGATAACGAGAGCACGGCAAAGGCGATAGCTGCGCAAGCAGGAATCGACGAAGTGATAGCTAACGTACTGCCAGGGGAAAAGACCAGCAAGATAAAGGCCTTGCAAAAACAGGGTTACAGGGTTGCAATGGTCGGTGACGGCATAAATGATGCGCCTGCCTTAGCGCAAGCGGACATAGGCATAGCAGTCGGCAGCGGCACGGATGTTGCACTGGAAACAGGCGGCATAGTTCTTGTCAAGAATGATATAATGGATGTGGCGCGCTCTATAAAGCTAAGCAAGTACACGCTGAAAAAAATAAAGCAGAACCTGTTCTGGGCTTTCGTATACAATACGGCACTGATACCTGTAGCGGCAGGCGCACTTTATGCATACGGAATAAGGCTGGACCCTGTAACAGCTGCGGCTGCGATGGCTTTCAGTTCTGTCAGCGTTGTGGGCAATGCGCTGCTCATGAAGAGGTACAGGTTATAGATATTTAAGGTCGGCAGAGATAAGATTAAAGAGTAAAATAGATTTACAAAACATGCAAGTGTTTAACATGGGAGAAGACTTAGAAATCAAAAATCCGTAATAGATAAAGTTTTATTGGCTGTTTCAATACTTTTTGCAGTTGTTCTTTCTGTCTTCTACCAGACACCTTATACAGGTCCGGTAGTTTTCGTGACGCTTCTCATGGTATGGGGTGCATACTACGCCTTCGTCAGCAGAGAAAAGATGTCGGGGATGTGCTGCATGATGAGCGGCATGACATACGGCATGATTTCCGGTTTCTTCATCGGCGCGATAGTCGTTCAATAAACCCTTTTGCAAACAAAAGCGCTCGCGGAAAAAATGCGATTTGTGTTTTCAAAACATTTTAATACTTTCCATTCGACTAGATAGTTATCCTTGGACAGTATAGCTGCCCAGGATTTCAAAGTCAGGAGATTATTGAAATATGAATACGGCACGCATAAAACTCACGGGGAAGAACCCGCAGCAACTCGACGACCTGTGCGCAGAGATAAAGGACGCTGCGCAGAAGCTCGGGGTAGGCGTATCCGGTCCTATTCCGCTGCCGACAAAAAAACTGCGCATACCTGTAATGAAGACGCCTTGCGGCGACGGGATGCACCGCGGCGGGGGCGGGGGCAACTGGGAAACATGGGAGATGCGCATACACAAACGCATTTTGGACGTGGGTGCGAATGACCGTGTTCTTCGGCATATCACAAGAATTCGCATACCGAGGGAAGTTAATATTGAAATAGAACTAACAGACTAACCCTTTTTCTTGGGAAGAAAAAGCCCTACTGTAAAAAGAACATATTACAAATGTGGCTCACTGGCGTTCGCGGAAAACTAAGTTTGAAAGAAATTTATAAACTAACTGGCATCAATTTTATCATGACAAACAAAATCAAGCTTAATTTTAATACCAAAAAGAAACTTATTTTGGCAAGAACAACGTCGAAATCCAAGTACATCGAAATAGACGAACTTGGTAGGAAACGGAAGAAATAAATACTTGCGCTAGAAATTGATTTGGTGTTGATATAATGAAATTAATATTTTTTGGCAGACCCGGGAGCGGCAAAGGAACGTATGCGTCAAGGATATGTCCGCAACTTGGTATAGTCCACATAGCCACCGGTGACATGTACAGGTCAGAGGTTGCAAACGGGACAAAACTGGGCAAACTTGCAAACAGTTACATGCAGAAAGGGCAGTTGGTCCCGGACGACGTCACGATAAGGATGTTCAAGAAGCGTTTGGAGAAAGCCAAGAAGGGCTTCATTCTTGACGGCTTCCCGCGCACAATGGAACAGGCGGGATGGCTTGAAAAAATGACTTCTATCAACTTAGTTGTAAATTTTGTTATTGACGAAGAAATAATAATTGAAAAGGCGCTTGCCCGACGCGTCTGCGAGAATTGCGGCAACATCTACAATATTGCGGACATCAGAAGGGACAAGATAAGACTGCCGCCGCTGCTCCCGAAGAAAGATGGCATATGCGACAAGTGCGGCGGGCACCTGTATCAAAGAGAGGATGACAATTACGAAACTATAAAGGACAGGCAGGACACTTACGTTAAACAATCCGCTCCTTTGCTTGAATACTACCGCAGCAAGAATATGGTAAGGGATGTTGATGTTATTGGCGGGCCTGAAATGATGGTGCCGATAATAATTAATGTCATCAAGAAGAACGTGACCAATTTAAAGAAAATCTTACTGGATACAAACATATATGGCTGGGCGGTAGAAGATAAATACGTATTAAATTTATTAAATAAATTCATAAAAGGGAAAAAACACACACCACAAACCATTATTATTTTTGGTTTTGATACGGTAATGAAAGAATTAAAGAATAATCCACATAAACCTACTAAAGTTAGAACGCTTAGTTTATACAAATCTGCTGTAAGTGAGAAACTTAAAGGAAATAAAGAAGTGCAAGATCTGGCAGATGCCTATTTCGCAGCTTGCAAAAACTCAAAAATAAAAATAACTATAGAGGATTGTGAAATAGTTGCAGCATCTACGTTGAATAGTATAGATTTTATCGTAACTAATAACAGAAGAACATTAAATAATCCAGGAACATTAAAAATAGTTGAAAAGATAAACTCAGATCAATTCAAAACGCCAAAAATAATAGACAGCAAAGAAGCTATTGCCATGTTTTCTTCTTAGACCTGTCATCCCTTATTTTCCTAAAAAATTTTGTAGGGTTCGTACCACCAAAGGGCTTTATTTTCTTTTTATTTGTTCTATTCATAAAAACCACTATAGAGGCTCTGTTGAAAACCTAGTGAAAAGCAGCGACGTGAGGAGTATTGTGTTCCCACAATACTCCTAGCTGACCTATACGTCAATAGACGTATAGGTCTACGTCGCTGCTTTTCTTTGAGCATTTCAACAGAGCTACTATAGATTATTGAGTCTCAATGCATTTAAATTTAATGTTAGTTTGTCGGCGGCGGGTCAGAAGTGGTGGTGCGGGTGTGCTTATTAAAGCATAAAATGTAAAAAGAACACGAATGCGACCAAGAAGCTTTACAACCCGTTCTGCAGAGTGTCATAGGAGATGGTTGGGCGATCTTCTCGACCTGGAAATCAAGGAGAATACAGGAATAGATTTGTATGATGATTCACTCGGCGTGGAGCTGAAGACCAGATACGAGA
>CAYJUT010000070.1:0-4456 GCA_964373415.1 uncultured archaeon
AATTAAGGGATAATCAAAGTTCTCAATATCCGGTTTCTTTACTTGGTTTACTATATCTCTTTAATTTGATGCGAAGGTTTAAAAGTCGAAATAATTGTTAAAGTTTCGCGGATTTAAACTTGGCGTTTGCAATTCTATATATGCCTGAATGGAAAATAGCCAAACGGGATCACTGGTCTCAGGAATGGTGTTTGTCTGACGGTGATTTATCCCTGAACGCTGGTATTTATCGCAGGGCCGGGATTCCGGTTCATTCTATTAAAATGTACAACAGAGGCGAGCTTGTGGCGATGATTGCATTGGACACGGTAGGTAATGGAATTTTAAATGTTCATGGTGCTCTTGTCGAGCACAATGATGAAATCCGGGGTTATCTGGAACGCGAAGGCTTGACGCCTGTAGCCAGAAGATATTTCAATGCATTGCTAGGCAGAATCGGCTAATCATCTCAGCCGTATCGTTTCCAGGTTTCTAGGAGCCACCGACTCGATGCGGTAGAGCTTGTGGATAGTGCGGGCGAAATCCACAGCGACCTGGCCGTCACCGTGGTTTATTATGATCTTTCTTGGCTTGCTGTTGTAGTGCTGCAGGTATGAGAGGAGCTGGGCTTGGTCGCTATGGCCGCCTAAGCCAGAGACGGTTGCGATTTCCATGTTCATTTCCAGCGTTTTCCCATTGTCGAGCTGTATTTCCTTCCAGCCCTTCTGTATGCGGCGGCCCAGTGTACCTTCAGCCTGGTAGCCGACGAATAGCAGCATGTGCTTCGGATTGGCCGACATTGTCTGCAGGTATTCTATAGCCGGTCCGCCCATCAGCATGCCGGATGTCGATATTATTATTGCAGGCTCGTTGCTGTTCAATACAAGCTCACGCTCTTTCTGCGAGCCTATGCCGTGCAAACGCGGGTCTATGAAAGGGTTCTTCCCCTTGTGAAGTATGAGAGTCTGAATGTATTTTGACATGTATTCCGGATAGGCGGTATGTATTGCTGTCGTGTCCCATATCATGCCGTCCAGATATATCGGCACTTGCAAATCAGTATCGGCGAGTATCGTTATTATATCCTGGCTGCGTCCTACTGCGAAGCACGGTATCAGCACCCGTCCTCCTCTTTCTATGACCCTTTTGATATTCTCTACAAGGCCCTCAGCCGCATCCTTGTACGAAGGCTTGTGTCCCTCACTGCTGCCGTAGGTCGATTCGATTATAACGGCCTCGGCTCTTGTATAGTCGGTAAAAGCACGCTCGAACATCCTTGTATTCTCATATTTAATATCGCCCGTATTATGCACGAAAATAAGACCCTGGCCAGTTAGGAAATTTTCATACCCCTCTATGGAAAGATCATAAACATATTCGCTTGTCGATTCAACTTCCTCTATTGATAATATTCTGGCAAATGCAAAGCACGAATTCATGAGCTTTTGGTCCATTTCCTGCAGGTTAGCTATTTTTGGCAGCATGAGCAGGCTTGCGCTGGATACTGATTGATAAGATGATTTTTGTACTCTGGCCTGTGCCTGTTCTGAAAGCACGTTTAATGGAAGCCGCTCGTTCATTCCAGCCCTGATTTTTATAGCAGTTTTGTTGTTGGACTTTTGTTCCCATTTCCGGATGCCAAGTTTACTAAGCATAGTTTCTATATGCTCTCTTGAATTGACATGGGCCATATACATCTCTGATGAAGTATTGAACTCCAAAGAAGGCACTATGCCAAATCTCGCCAAAAGCAGGGAAATCTCTCTTATCAGTTCCGGGCTTTTTGAATTTGCGCTGATACAAAGTCCTGTGGGCATAACATGGAAATTCCCATCCCCTTCATAATATCCATGCAGGAATTCCCACACAATTTCCTGCGAAGAATTAAGAATGGATTTTGGAACCCTTTTTGAATAAGCCCCCTCACCGCATCCCAACACAACTTTCAGAAGGAATTCCAGTTGTCTTGAGTTAAATGTCGCATCATTTTTATATATAGTTCCTTCTATCCCAAGCTCCGTTTTAATTATTTCTATACAATTGTTCAAGATTTGCCTGTCATAATTTGATATCCTTACAGCATTCTTACCAGACGACCCTTCTGCAACAAAGTAGCCAAGGAATCTGGCAAGTTTAGGCGTTATTTTTAGCTTTGACGGAAGCATATGGCCCCTTCTTGGATGCTTGCAAATGCCTAATTTATCAAGCGCTTCCCGCACTGTTTTTGTCCTAATTCTGTGTTTTCTTGCTATTTCATGCGTAAAGTATCCTGAATAATGTTCTGAAGCCCATTCCAGTGCCTTTTCGTGTTTTTCCGGAAACAGCGCCATGGCACGTTCTTTAATTTCGTAAAGCTTTTGCTGTATTTCCTCTTCTGTACGTCGTAGCCTTAATTCATGTTCATATGACGTTAGGTCGATAATTGCCTCTTTTTCCTCGATAGGCACATGCTTTGCTGTGACTATGAATTCTCCTGGCCTAATGTCCTTTGTTTTTACTGATTTGACCTCCCCATTTATAACCTGAAAGACATTATGGGAAGCCGTAACTATGGTTTCCTTGCCGCCTGCCGTGCGGATACGATAAAGCTTCTCGTTTATCGGGTGGCGCATGAATGAAGTTATTGGGACTATTTCTGCTTTAAGTGTCGAGGGATTGAATGACACTGCCTTCCAGCCCTTGTCATTGGAAGCCCTTTCCACAAAGCCGTCTGTGGCAACAACTTCAGAATCCATGACATTATCTATAATTTTTCCTATTGGCTCTATGACGACATGACCTTCCGGGTTTATCAAAACCGTCGGAACAGTCCAGTCAAGAGAATAAACAATATTGTAAAGTCCATCACCTATGTGAAGATGGACGCTTGAGGATCCAAGAAGGTGCCCGGCGTTCTGCAGCGTGATGCGCATGTCAGGCGCTATATCATTGACCTCGCCATATTCCAGGGTGATGCAGTGCCTTATCGCTTCTTCCACCCCTTTTGAGCTGTAGAAAGCCTTCCTGTTCTCGCGCTGGCATATCTGCAGGTAGTCAAGCTGCATCAGGGCCGCTATATCCCTTGTAGGTCGCGTGCAGTAAAGAGGCCCGCGGAATCCGTACTCGTATAGATACGGTATCATGCCGCAGTTATGGACTACGACACCTTCGGCAATGAAATTTCTGTGCGGTAAAACCTCTATATCTATAAGCTCATTGTAGGGGTTTTCCAGTATTTTGATGTCTTCGATTTTCTGCAATACAACTCTATCTAATTTCATAAGCAGAAAACTATCGCCGGATTTAACTCTGATCGCAGTATCGTCCAAAGAATTCTGAGAAAATACAGGTATTAACTCACCTTTTTTTAGTTCTTGGACTTCGACCTCTTTAATTTCATCATTTCTAACAACAAAAAACGTATGGTTTGGTGAAGCTTCTATTGTTCTGGAAGAAGTTTTTATTCTGTATATTTTTTTATGCTCGTTTGTGGATGTCCTGTCCATGCAGGTTCCGGTTTCAAGCTTGCCTGTTTCCCAGTTCATTGAGAGAACCTTGTCGCCTTCTACGATATCATTTATCTGTTTCCTGCTGCCGTCCGCCATATTTACAGATGTCTGTGGCGGCAGGCAGTGGTCCATGTGGGCATGTGACAATATTACAGCGTCAAGCGTCTGGATGTTGAACTCTGGGACGTCCAGATAGGGGTACGGCTTAGCAGCCGACAAGCTCACAGCCATGCCGCAGTCCATGAGCACTCTTGTCTGCGGCGTCTGCAGCAGCATGCATGAGCGGCCTACCTCTCTGAAGGAACCAAGGCCGGTTAACCTTATCCATTCAACTTCCTTGCCTTCCGCATATATCTTCTCGCCGACCTTGTTCAGGAATTTCTTCCTGTAGCCGGCATCCTTGTGCAGCATCTTTCTTATTGACTTTATCAGTTCCGAGTCTATCACAGGCGCCCTCTTTATGTCAGGCGTCCAGAAAGTTTTCTGCTTTATGCTTAGAAGCGTTTCGCCGTTCTTGCCTATTACAAGACCCGGTTTTTCTGCGTGTATTACAGCCTTTGCAAATTCCGGCTCAAAATAAATGTCCTTTACTCCAGCCTCTTCCGGTATCAGCTTCTTTATTAGTTGCGTGGTTTTTTCCTCGTCCAGTGCTATCGAACGGTCCGCCCTTACCTCTATCCGTTTCTTGACCTTGTTTACTATCTTCTTTATCAGGTCAGTGGAGTCGTTGAAAAATTCCTTGTTTTTTGTATAGAGTATTATCTCGCTGCCCTCGTAGCTTATGTCAGTTATCTGTGCAGTTTTGGGCAGCTCCTCCCGTATCGTATCTATTATCATCTAATCACCAGAAAAAGTCTCATTTCAAATCAACCATTTCAATATTTTTGAGCATTAAGCAATTGCCATGGAGAAAACCCTAGCAATACTTTTCTTTTTATCTTAGATTCATTGAAAACTGCCATCCTCTTGCGGCAATGAATCCGGGATCC
>CAYJUT010000071.1:0-4396 GCA_964373415.1 uncultured archaeon
GGTTTCATGGGTGATTAAATGATAAGTGCAAATATGGTTCAACACAATACAAAGAGGATATTTGCGGGCTATGGAAAGGGTTTTTTGGTTGAGGCAAAAAGACGGTTTCAAGCGGAGTCGAGTGAAATTACATATCACTCGCCGTCTGGCAGTCGCCAAAGGGTAGATTATAGGGAAGGTAAAGATGGCAAACTCTATCGTTACGTTCATACTTTAGCTGAAATAGAAAACGAGAAAATAGCGCAAACGTTTAAGTGATATTTATGGGACAGCCAAAAAAGTTCAAGAAGAAATACGCGCGGCCGAAGAAGCCTTACGACAAGGAAAGGATAGACCGTGAGCGCAAGATCCTCAATGATTTTGGACTGCGGCGCAAGAAAGAGATATGGCGCGCAGAGAGCATAGTTCGTGACTACCGAAGGCGCGCGAGAGAGCTTCAGGCAAAAAAGAACGAACTAGCTGAAAAGGAGCTTATAGGGCGCCTGAACCGTTTAGGCATACAGTGCAAAAGACTGGATGATGTCCTTCAGATAAATCTTGATGATATTTTATCGCGCAGGCTGCAGACGCTTGTCTTCAAGAAAGGCATAGCAAACAGCATGAGGCATTCGCGCCAGCTGATAGTGCACGGACATGTGGCAGTCGACAACAAAAAAGTATACTGGCCGAGCTACATAGTCGAGAAAGAGTCGGAGGAGAAGATAGCACTGAGCAATTACATGGCCTTGAAGATGGTCAAAGAGGAGAAGAAAGGTGAGTAATTAATGATTGGTAACGTAAAAAGATGGGCTAACTGGAGAAAAGTTCCTTCAGGAGCTGAAGTAGCAATAAGATATCATGAAAATCGAAGGTATCATCATATGTCAGAAGAACAATTATAGCTCTACAAGGAAATAATCCGATACTACACCCTTGTGAGCTATACATGGTTAAGCGAAGCTTAACCTGTACAGGAGAACCAAAGGTTCTCCATGTATGTGAACCCAGTAAATCATATCCGGAATCCTTACTGGGTTAACTATAATTTGCTACGAGGATCAATTGTCCACTGAAAGACGTTCCAAAATTGGTGTATTTGATAATCTTGCAGCCACGTATCATAGATTTTGGATAAATTATCATTCTGGAAGAATAAGCGGATTGGAGAAAGCCGGTAGATAATCATGACATCAAAAGAAAAATGGGGAGTTGCGCATATTTTTTCGTCTGTTAACAATACGATAGTCCACATAACGGACATAACAGGCGCAGAAACAATAGCACTTGCTACGGGCGGCCAGGTTTCCGACAGGGACATGAACAAGGGCAAGCCATTTACAGCGATGAAAGTTGCAAGGAAGGCCTCCGAGAAAGCATTGGCGGCAGGTGTTACTAACCTTCATATTAGGGTACGCGCACCAGGCGGCATCAAAGCAAGGATACCGGGCCAGGGTGCACAACCAGCGATAAGGGCATTAGCCCGCGCTGGTTTTAGAATAGGCCAGATAGAGGACGTAACGCCTATCCCGCATGACGGCTGCAGGAAGAAGGGTGGACGGCGGGGGCGTAGAGTTTAAAATGAATATTGATATAACAAAAGAAAGGGGTCTGTTATGAACATAAAAATGCTTGAAAAGTCTGAGATGAGAATAAAATTTTTGCTTGAAAAATCAAATCCTGCCTTCGCCAACGCGCTCCGGCGTGTGCTGAAGAGTGAAGTGCCGACAATGGCCATAGAATACGTTGACTTTGAGGAAAATACCTCAGGGATGTTCGACGAGCTTGTGGCACATCGCCTCGGACTAATTCCCCTCGCATTCGACACAAAGTCGTACAACCTCAAAAGCGAATGCAAATGCGGCGGCAAGGGCTGCAGCAGATGCGAGGTCGTTTTAGTGCTTGAGAAGCAGGGCCCGTGCACAGTGAAATCCAGTGATATGAAATCCACAGATGACAGTGTTTATCCGATCGATAAGGACATACCAGTAATCGAGCTGCTTGATGACCAGCGCCTGAAGTTCGAAGCCACTGCACAGCTTGGGCTCGGCATCGACCACATAAAATGGCAGGCGGCCAGTGTCGGTTACCAATACTCTCCGACTGTAAAAGTAAACAGTGAAAAGGCCGATCCAAAAATAGCTGACATATGTCCCACTCATGTTTTTGAAAAGAAAGATGGCAGGGTAAAAGTGGTTGCAGAGGACAAATGCATACTTTGCATGCACTGTGTTGAGGCAAGCGAAGGTGTCACTGTAACATCTGATGAAACAGCTCTCATATTCGACGTGGAATCTGTATGCGGCCTGCCGGTGAAAGAAGTCCTTGACAGGGCCCTTGAAATAATAGAAGAAAGGTCAGAAGATTTTGCAGAGAGCGTAAAGAAGGCTCTGAAATAAACTTTCTTTATCTTGCATTCTTCCGAAAACCACCGCCTTTAGGCGGTGGATGAGGGGAAGAATGCGGGATCCCATCTTCCAACAAACCCATGGCTTTAGCCGTGGGATATTAGGAAGATATGATAAAAGAAAGTTTAATCAAAGAAAGTGAAATTTCGAGAAGAGAAAATGAAGTCTTGGAAAAGAAAGTGAAATCCGGAAAAGAACCGAATAGAATAACATTTAAACATTGAAAAAAATACTTTGATCAGGCGAGCGAGGGTACCCAAGCCTGGTCAAAGGGGCAGGAGTCTCTTGAGGACGTACTTCGTACGTCATTCAGACTGCTAAACTTAAGATCCTGTGGCAGTAGTGTCTGCGGGAGTTCAAATCTCCTCCCTCGCATAAGCCTTTTCTTTTTAGGAAAAAAGAAAATCCTTAAGGGAAAAGAAAAATATTACAAAGGTGAAAAAGAATGCCGCATCCAACAGGGCCAACAGATCCGAATACAAGAAAACTGATAGAGATACTGGAGAAGAAAAATGAAAAGTTTTACTTACAGTTAGCCAGGCATTTGGCGAAGTCGACAAGAAGCAAGAAACCTGTCAACGTTACTAAAATAGGGAAATTCGCGAACAATAACGGAGCAGTGGCCGTTCCCGGAAAAGTACTGGGAAGCGGGGAGATAACAAAAACAGTTACCGTTTATGCCCTTTCATTCTCAAAAGATGCCAAAAGAAAAATAACGGCGTCAGGCGGCAAATGCCTGCCTCTCATAGACGTGGACAGCAAAGCGAGGATAATGATATGAGAGAAAATACGCACGCACAAGTTATTGCAGATATTTTATACGATTATGAATTTAGGCAAACACTTGATGAGGCATGGAAACTAAGTTCTGAAAATAATTATATGACAGCCTTTCCTGTTTACCATTCGCAAAATCCCTCAGAAGAGGACATCATATTAGGAGATGTAATAACTGGCACCACGGATGACATTAGGATTGACACACTAGGACTAGTCAAGAGAGGTCTGGAAGAATTCGACATGCCACTTTACTTGTTAGTAAGGCTGGAGCCTATAGATCAACCGCTTGTTCCAACACTAGACGACTTGAATATATTATCCGATGTAAGAACTCTACATGAATGTTTTGATATAAGCCTGCGACCTTTAGGGGGACTTGCACATTTTTCGCCTTATGGAAATGAGAGGTCACTTAGTTTATTGCTTTACCAAGAAAATACATCAAAACCTGCTTTTCAGGACTTACAGACGCGGAGAAGCATAGAAGAAATTGTGCCTGCCATATTTCATCACCCCCGTGAAGTACCACGCAAGTATACGATTTCACCTAGTCTGACGGTTGACCGGATAGCTGTATACAACGATTCTTCACGAGCACGTATGATGGAGGAGTTAAGTGTTTACAGGACAGGAATTTTACCTTACCATCGCGACCTGCGGGTAGGCACAATTCCATACACATGGATAGGCCGTGATTCGCTCGACAAATTTAACCAAACAGTAGGTGTTAACTGATGATAATAGACGGAAAGAACGCGGTACTTGGCAGGCTTGCCTCAACTGCAGCAAAAAAATTGCTTGCAGGAGAAGAAATAATAATAATCAATGCCGACGGCATAATAATTACAGGTGATTCGAAAAGAATAGTCGAGAGGTACATCAAGCTGCGACAAATCGGCTCGCCACAGCACGGACCTTTCTTCCCGACAAAGACGGAGGCAATAGTAAGACGCGTCGTGCGCAGCATGTTACCCTACAAAACAAACAAGGGGCGGGCGGCATTCAAGAAGCTCCGTGTTCATGCCGATGCAGCAGGCATGAAAGGCGAGCCTGTTGCAGTCAAGACGATCAGAAGCAATTACATAAAAATAGGCGAACTGTCAAGGATATTAGGTGGAAAGAGATGATAACACTTGATACGAATCTTAGAGAACGAAGAACAAGAATTGGCCAAAAATACTTGGCGGCAGATGGACCGCTTATAGTCAACCAAGCAAAGAAACAGGATATTG
>CAYJUT010000072.1:0-4382 GCA_964373415.1 uncultured archaeon
ATTTGGTATTAGGGTCTGTCCAAAAAACGATGTTCATATAGAATTTGTTGGGCGGTTGGATAGGTTTGGCAACGTAGTTCTCGGAAGTCAGCCATCTAGTATGATTTCTCATGAAGAGTTTGTCCACATGGTTGAATACAGGCTCAACTTTATAAGAAATGGTATGCCGCATGACCAGAAAATTTATGAGGCAACGTCTTTGGTAGGGCTGTTGGATGGTGCTAGAACAAACCATAAAACAGACACCGACCGTTATTTTACCGAGTTTAGCGAGTTAGTACAGGTCGTTTTTAGCGAAGATTTTAGTGGTTTTCTAGAAAAAGCTAGGCAAGCTCAAATTTGAACCCATAATTAATAAGGCCTTCTTCACCATCCACCGCTAGTCGTCTGAAAACACTCTTAACTTTCTGGCCTATCGCTATTTCATTGTCAACAACAAGACCGCTTATTACCGGACCTTCTTCTAATTTTATCAGTGCAATATTGTACGGCGTGTTTCTTTCAAATCCGGCAGGCCCGATATGAATTTCTGTGTTGCTGATTATCTCGCCTCTGCCAGAAAATATAACAGACTTCGTCTCCCTACCACATTCGCAGACGCTGCGCGGCGGCATGTAAAGCCTGCCGCACTCGCATTTGGTGCCTACTATTGAGTATCTGTGCTTTGACAGTCTCCACGACATCGGAACAGAAGACCTATGCGGCATATTAGAAAACCACCTTGTCAACATCAGCAATAGGACCAATCAAGCTTATTATGACGTCCTCTCTTTTGTACGTCTTTTCGCTACGTTCGTTATACTGGTCCGGGTTTACTGTTATAGTCTCGCAGTCTCCGCGTATATGGTTGGCAACATATTGTCTACCGGTTCTTACCTCTGTCACACGAAGTACATCATCGGGATCGAACTGATTTAATGAACTTCTATTGGCGGCTTTTGGTAGATCGTTTTCAGCACCGTACATATTTACGCTCACATCCGATAGTTTGTACGTAACAAATTTACGGCCACAAGGAATCTCGGGTTCACGTCCCATGACATCCACTGTATTAAGTTCCCAGCTGTATGTTGGTCGAGGAACGACGTAAGAAAGTTTTATACTGCTGGCGTCATGACTTTCATAAATATATTCTATGCGCATGCCAGATACGTTCACTAAAACACGTCTGCCACTTTTAAGGCCCATTTTGTCGAGTTCATCTTTAGTAGTCCTTGTTCTTTTTATTGACATTATTTCATCTCCTTCCCAAAAACATTAACAACAGCTGTTGCGCCAGATCCGCCTATGTTAAGGTTCATGCCGTACGTTGCCCCTTTGATTTGATTGCAACTGTCGCCTCTCAGCTGCCGTACAATATCAATTACCTGCCTCACACCTGTAGCGCCAACCGGGTGTCCGCCAGCTTTCAGCCCGCCCGTTGTATTGACAGGTATAGAGCCATTCAGTTTTATGTCGCCATTCTCAACAAATCTTCCGCCTTTACCCTTTTCACACAGCCCCAGATCTTCCAGTGCGATTATCTCATTTATCGAAAAGCAGTCATGAACCTCAAGCAGTGACATGTTATTTATTTTAATGCCGGCCTCTGCTAACGCCTCCTTGGCAGCAGCCCTTGTCGCAGCCATTTCAGTGAAAGATTTCCTGTCGTGCAAAGCAATCATGTCAGAACCCTGTCCGCTTCCGAGGACCCATATCGGATTTGCCATTTTCTTCGCCTTTTCCTCACTCATGATTATAAGCGCAGCTGCACCATCAGTTATCGGTGAGCAGTCCAGCAGCCTCAGCGGGTCAGCAACCATAGACGACTTGATAACATCGTCAACAGTTATAGCAGCGCGGAACTGGGCATATTTGTTTGCAATACCATTCTTGTGATTATTTACAGAGACAAGTGCAAGCTGTTCGCGCGTTGTCCCAAAATCATGCATATGCTTTCTTGCCATAAGTGCGTAAAGACCAGCAAACGTCAGGCCTATTGCTGCTTCCCATTCCTGGTCGCCAGCGGCGGCCAAAGAGGTTATCGCCTCCGGCCCCTTTACATCTGTCATCTTCTCAACACCTAGCACTATAGCACAGTCGTGTCTTCCGGACGCCACGTCAATGTAAGCATTTCTGAATGCTAACGAGCCAGACGCACATGCGCCCTCATATCTTGTGGCTGGTATCGGAGTCATGCCAAGTACATCCGCTGCAAGCGCACCAAGGTGTTCCTGGCCGGCATACCTGCCAGAGGACATGCAACCTATGAATAATGATTGTACGTCCTGTCGGTTGACATCAGCATCAACTAGCACGGCATTGCCGGCCTCAACTATCATGTCTCTTAGCGATTTATCCCAGTGCTCCCCGAACTCCGTCTGCCCGACGCCAACAACGGCAACATTTCTCATTGTACTGTCACCTTCCCTACTGTCATTATTTCTCTTAATAGGTCAAAACTGTCCGTGTCCGCCAATGTTTCTATCAAAACAACATCATGAAGACCTTTGCGGTAAACTTCCAGAGCCCTATCAGGGTTGCAAAACACGAATTTGTCATCATTATTTACAGACAAATAGTCGTTAAGTGCACAAATATCAGGATCTGCAAGAGAGGATTCTGGATGTGTAACAATAAGAAAACTTTTATCCCGATAGACTGCTGGAGGGAAAATTACATTCAAGTCTTCATAGTTCAGAGGGAACCATTTAACAGGGGTGCCTTCCCTGATTTCAAACAATAAGTTTTTCATATAAATAAGCGTCTTAGCCTTTTTCCTATAACTAGCCGTTCCATTGACTTTCATGCTTTCTAAAACTTCTTCTAAGTTCATACGATTCAATAAGTTCATACGATTCAATAATGTGCTTATAACTTGTTGTAAATCCTCACCACTTACGTAAATCCACGATTGTATCGTCCTATCATTCTGCTCGCAAAGCTCTATCAGATTAAAAACTGACCCTGTTTCTGCATCGGCTAGTTTATTTGTCTGCATTTTTTAACAACTCTCTTATCACTTCATCGAGCGATTTTTTCCGAAGCTTCACTCTAAGATTGAATAGTCTTTCCCAATTACCATCCGAAACCTTAACGGTCTTCATAATACCACTTATACACTAGTATACTTATACACTAAATTATTTAAAACTACTGTGCTATTTATCATGACTTTAATTTCCTTCTCAACTTAGCATACGTTCCATAATCTACATATTCTTTTTTTGCTATGTAATCATTTACCAACGGTGCAAGAGCGCGCTTTTCTTCTATAGTATCTTTAACCTCCAGAGAAAAGCTGACAGCCCCGGCCCCAGATCCGTAAGAAGTCACAAAAATCTTCTGTCCTGGTTTTGCTATATCTAATATCGAACATAGTGCCAGCAAACTTGAACCGGAATATGTATTGCCTATTTTGGTTACTATTAAGCCTGGCAAAACCTTCTCCTTGTCAAAACCCAAAATCTTGGCAGCACGTAGAGGAAACTTTCCGTTAGGCATATGCAGCGCCGCGTAGTCGTAGTCACTTGGTTTTGTTCCGAGGTTTTCCATTAGGCCTTTGCTTGCAGCAACAATATGCTTAAAATAAGCCGGTTCGCCTGTGAACCTCCCTCCGTGTGCTGGGTAGTCTTCTCCTTCACGCCTCCAGAAATCCGGCGTATCTGTCGTGTAAGAATTCCAGCCTTCTATTTCAGCCAATATACCGTTTTTGCCTATTACGAATGCAGCCCCGCCTGCAGCCGCTGTATATTCCAAAGCGTCCCCAGGTTTGCCCTGGGCAGTATCAGCCCCTATTGCCATGCCATATTCTATCATACCCGATTTAACAAGGCCGGTACAAATATACATAGAAGCCGCCCCAGCCACGCACGCAAATTCGGTATCAACTACGCTTATATTTGGTCCAGCGCCTATTGCCTCCGCAACAATAGTCCCGCTTGGCTTGACGGCATATGGGTGGCTCTCGCTTCCTATGTAAACAGCACCTATCTCGCTGCCGTTCACACCTGCCATGGCCAGAGCATTGCGGGCAGCCTCTACGGATATGGTAACCGTGTCTTCGTCGGCATCCGGTACGCTCTTTTCCTCTACAAGCAGTCCATCCTTTATCGATGCTGCATTGGCGTTCCAGACTTTCGCTATCTCATCAACCTTTATCCTGAATCGTGGTATGTAAGCACCGTAGCCAACTATCCCGACGTGGTTCATAGACCAAGATAGGATAGCAAGATTCTTAAATATGGTGCCTAAACGAACTACATATTAACAGCAACTACATACTAACAGCATAACAGCAAAAGGACATTATAACGCATGTTCGGGGTCGTGTAATGCGAGTGTTGTTATCTTAGATTCACTGAAAACTGCTATCTTCATTTATGCAAACAATGAATCCGGGA
>CAYJUT010000073.1:0-4306 GCA_964373415.1 uncultured archaeon
CTGAGCACAGTGAACCAAGTTATAATAGAGGGCTTTGAATAATATATGTTTTGTTGGCTCTGTTGAAAACCTAGTGAAAAGCAGCGACGTGAGGAGTATTGTGTTCCCACAATACTCCTAGCTGACCTATACGTCAATAGACGTATAGGTCTACGTCGCTGCTTTTCTTTGAGCATTTCAACAGAGCTGTTTTGTTCAAAGTCCTCTATCGTTATAAATAAACCAAATTATTTTGCCGAATACTTACTTAATTATAAAAGAAAAAAACAATATCGCCGGCTTAAACTTCCTTAAGGTGCTTTACCACGAAGTTTATCACGCTCTCGTCAAGGGGGACAGTGAACGATTTCCTGTATCTTTTTTCGCCTGTTGGTGTTATGAAACCACGGCTTATCGAGATAAAGACGTTCTCCCCTTCGTCTGTCACGGCTTTTTTCCTGGCAATTTCCAGGAAATTGTTGTTGCCAAATTTTATTTCTTCGCTTTTTATTGTCTCAAAGCTTACCATTTGTATACCCCCGGTTTTTGTCTTTGTATGTAAATTTATGGAAACAACCTTTTTAAGCGGATTGATCTATGGAAATAGCACTATCCGATCTTATGACACCTTTTAGATGTGACGAAGGCCTGTAAGGATTTTGGCACTCAGCGACAAGCTGGTCATTTCTAAAGAAATCGGCTGTAATCGTAATTCCATCAAAATGTTCTATTCGTTTGCCGTATATGGCTTCGAATGCGTCAGCCACGTATCCGGGGATTTCGACCGTTGCAAGTAATGGGCCAATATGTCCATGCATCTCGTAATGCGTATGCTTATCCTGCAGACTTCTGCCTAAACCTCTTATACTACCTATTGCCATTTTGGATTCCAAGCTACGGTATAAACAAAATGTTTTTATACTTTTCTGTTAACCTTACAGGATGCTTGTTTACCATGGAAATAATCCAAGACTTTCTGAAGCTCTGGACGTGCACAGACATGGCCTTGGGCAGGCATATAAACACGTCTTAGGAGAAGACCTGTATGCAAGGCTTGAGGACGCCGAGAGAAGGCTGGTAACGCCATTGTCATTTTCCGCGCACAACAGTGGAATCATGGAGATGTCGTCAGAAAGCAGTGGAATAGCAGGTTTTGGTTTGTATCATAAATGGAATTTTGGAGAAAGAGAGAGTGTGAAACTGCTTGGGTTGGATGGTTATGTTATCGACGATGATATAGAAATGCGTACAGCTCCTATTTTTCGTTTTCCTGACGGCTTCAACAAGAGAAATATACGAAACATACCGGATTACGTTTCTAGCTTTGGGCATGAATGGAATCATTTCTTGTTCTACGCCATACAGGAATATCCATTGCAGGCGCTTGTGTACATGCCCATCCAGTTACTAAATGCAAATGGTTATAGGACGAATTTATGTGACACGATGGAACAAGCACGTCCGGAACATCGGCAATTGGCGGCTATGGCGTGGAATCTAATGGTGTTGTGCGAGCTATTTACAATAAAGATGGGAGACATGGTATGGCAGAAACTCGGTTATACGACTGATGATATTTTGGGTGATCTTGGAAAAAAGATGCTTAGTCATGCAAATCTTGCGCATGGCGATGTTTCAGATAGTGACTTCATAAGAATGGCAGTGGATTGGGAAAATAACTTTGTGGTGCGAGACTGTGAAAGATTCATGGAATCGTTTCCAGAAAAAGTCCGCATAAGAAAATTTGCCTTGGACGAACTGCAAGACCAGAATTAGAAATCTGTAAGTCTTTTTTGCCGCAGCATTTTGCTCTTTTCCACGTAACTTTGTAACGGGAACTTTAGCCGCGATGCAACATGACCCAGCGCGGTCTCCAGTGTTGTGAACTTTTTAGGGTCTTTTTTAAATGCATCTCTTACTGATTGACGTACGACCCATACACCAAGCGGCACCGAGTAACCTTCATATATCTCGCGGAAAACTACAACACGTGCCTGCCGTCTTATCCTGTGCAGGTACTCGGCAACCCCGATACGGGACGCATAATAGCCTCCGCCCTCTGTCTCGGCGTAGCCTGTGCGGCCTGTAAAGGGCTCGTATTCAACGGCAATGCCAGGTGTCCATGCGCTGCCTTTGGACCACGATTCGAAATTCTCAAATTCCCAGCTTCCCGGCATGAGCAGCACTACAAAGCGATTATCCAGATTCAGCGACTCGAATATCATGAAATCACTTATACTTTTAAAGCCCCGGACATCCTTCAAAAGACCCTTTGTTATTATGTCATCAGTGGCTGTAATCGACCATCTTGTCGGCACGAGCTTTTTGTTTACGCCAAGCGCGCCGGAAGAAAGTATCGTTGTTATCTTGTAGACGTCAATACCATGAGTGTAAAGCATACGAGAGGCTTCTGAAGCTTTTAGATCGTCACTTGCAACCTTCTCCACTTTTGCGTCAATCTTCGGGTTTTCCGTCAGCCTTAATGATTCAAGCTTCGCGCTCACGCCGATCGGCTGGTTTATCTTGTCGAAGCTCACTGAAAAGCTGGGCTTTTTTGCAAATATCATCTCGACTTCTGTTGGCAGGCTGGCCAGCGATATTTCCTGTATATCGTCTATAAACCTCTCACGTGAGAAAATACCCTGTTTTTTGTTGGATCTTATCACGGATGTCTGCACAGCTATTATATTTTCATAATTCATTTTCAGCAGCTTGTACGGCTCGACCTGGTTAACAAGCATGCCGAGCGGCCCGGCATTCAAATTCGGATAACCTTCGCTGCCTATAAACACTCCGTTCGAAGGCCCGAAGAACTCTTTTGCAAGCCGGGGAGCCATCATTCTCCTGAGTTCCTCGGAAAGTTGTGCTGCACGCATATGATATGATTATCAGGCAAAAAATAAGAATTGATACTGTGAAATGCAATCAGGCTCTATCAGGCTACAGAAGCATTTATTCAGGGTGTTTCTTCTTCTCTTTCTTTTCCCATTTCAGGTCCTCGAACTCGATCCATGCCACTATAAGACCGAGGAAAATCAATATGAGACCGAACACACCGAAGAACACCACTAGGAATGCCTGTGACGTCGAGCCGACGGTTTTCGGCACCATGGACGAAAGAAAGTGATTCCCAAACAAGGGAGCCACGTACCAGTATACACCCACAATAAATACTACCAATCCTGAAATAAGCTTCGTTACGGCACTCATTTTACTAACCCCTTGAATGATAGACTTACGCATCTTTAAATATTTAATTTTGCATCTTTCTTTGTTGATTGTATGGATGATGTAAAATTTCTTTCTTCACCTGCTAAGGCGTGGAGAAGGCAATCGGTGATAAAGCGGCTTGACAGGCCCACAAAACCTAGCCGTGCTCGCAGCTTGGGATACAAGGCAAAGCAGGGCTTTGTTATGGCTAGGGTTAGAATAAAGAAGGGCGGAAGACGCAGGCCGTCGCCAAGGAAAGGCAGAAAGCCACGTAGCATTGGTGTTTTCTACAACCCGGAGCAGAGAAAGCAGGCAATAGCAGAAAAACGTGTTGCAAGGAAATTTCCTAATACCGAGATCCTCAATTCTTATAAAGTTGGTGAGGATGGCAAGTATCATTATTTTGAAGTAATCCTGGTCGATACAAGCCATCCGGTAATCAAATCTGACAAGAGCATAAATTGGATCGTCGGTCAAAGACGTCGAGCCTTTCGCGGCCTGACAAGCGCGGGCAGGAAGGGCCGCGGGCTGCGTCATTAAGATTCAAAGCATTTTCTGACTTTTTGCGGCCATCTTGAAACGGCTATTGGATCGCAAATTTTTGTTACATCAGATTTTAGAACATATTTGACTTCAGCCAAACCGTCTCCCGGTTTCAGGTCAAAAGTAAGCGGTTCGCACAGGTGCCATTTCACGAGAGTTCCTTTGTCAGTACAGAATTCATCTAGAAATTTAACGACTTTATAGTTAACCCAGTAAAGATTTCGGACATGATTTACTGGGTTCACATACATGGAGAACCTTTGGTTCTCCTGTACAGGTTAAGCTTCGCTTATAGCTGACCAACTTAATATTCGGGTATTGCACAAGTTGGTCACATATGCTCGAAGAACAGGGTTCTTCGGCATGCCAGAAAGCTTCGCTTTCTGAGCATAGTGAACCAAGTCATAATAGAGGGCTTTGAATAATATATGTTTTGTTCAAAGCCCTTATTGTGAACTTTGACAAATTAAGGGATAATCAAAGTTCTCAATATCCGGTTTCTTTACTTGGTTTACTATAACCATGTATAGCTCACAAGGAAATAATACAAGAAAGAACGAAGTTCTTTCTGTAC
>CAYJUT010000074.1:0-4228 GCA_964373415.1 uncultured archaeon
TCTTTCTTTGATATTCATGCAACTCATAGCGAAAGGCGCCGAAGCGGAGCTGACAAGAGAAGGCGATGCAGTCATAAAGAACCGTATCAAAAAGAACTATCGCCTGCCTGAAATAGATGAAAAACTTAGGAAAAGGAGAACGACCAACGAGGCCAAGCTCCTTAGAGAGGCGCGAAGGGCAGGCGTTCTCACTCCGCATATCATTGAAGAAGAAAAGACAACCCTGAAGTTAGAGTTCATAGACGGCAAGAAAGTAAAGGACGTTCTTGAGGGCAAAAATCTTGGCGTTATCTGCGAAGAAATCGGCCGCAACATAGCCCTGCTGCACAGCTATGACATAATACATGGCGACCTGACGACGAGCAACATGATTATCAAAACGGAATCGAATCAGGAGTCCAAAGCAAGGGAAAACGCAACCACATCGTTTTCCCATAGCTCATTTTCGATTTGGTTCATCGATTTCGGGCTTGGGTTCATTTCTAAAAGAGACGAGGACAAGGCAGTTGATCTTTACTTGCTGCACGAAGTTCTGGAATCGACCCATTTTCTGATACTGGACGAAGCCTGGAAAACCATACTGGACGCTTATAAGAGCCACTATACAGGCAGTAATAAAGTTATTAAAGCATTATTGGATGTAGAAAAGAGAGGAAGGTACAAGGAAAGAACAAAGCGATAATCATGGCACGAATGCACTCACGAAAACATGGCAAGCACGGCTCGCACAAGCCTGAAAAGAAGCGGCATGCGTGGCTCATGTACGAGCCGGCGGAAGTAGAGAAACTCATAGTCAAGCTTGCTAAAGAGGGAAAGCAGAATGCGAATATAGGCCTGATTTTGAGGGACCAGTACGGGATTCCGGACGTGCGCAGCCTCGACATGCGCATAAAGAAGATAGCTGAAAAAGACGTCAAGAAGGAAGTGCCTGATGACATGTACAACCTCATGAAAAAAACTGTTAATCTGCACAAGCATCTCAATGCGAACCACCACGATGCAAAGGCAACGCATGGCGTGGAGCTACTTGAATCAAAGATAAGGCGCCTTGGAAAGTACTATGCACGCAAGGGCACGCTGCCAAAGGGTTGGAAATACAGCATAGAACAGGCCAAACTGTTGGTAAAGTGAGGTATTCCCAATGATGATTGAACCATTTTTAAAAGAGAATCCAGAGTATCATCTTGTTGCGGAGGAAAGAAATAGGTTTCTTGGAAAAAGACGTATATGGATTCGTATAATAGAAGGGCGCCTTGCAGATGTTATTGAAGTGAGTAGTGGATTATTTGGCGAAAATGGATATGCTGCGAAACCGGCTCATTTTTCATCCAAAGATACTGCACACGATTATTTCAGAAGACATGGTGTTCCAGAGGATAATTATAGAGAACTGATAGAGCCGACTGTTCGAATTCTATAAACTGCCAACTAGTAAAATTACGTCACTAAAACAAATGACGCTCTTTGCCGACATTACTTTTTATCCATTTCAGCTTTATTCTAACTATGAACCGTCACCAGCTTGTTGAATATTATTCTAACGATCACGTTGTTAACGAGCTTCTCAAGAATGCGAAAAATCGTGAAGTCGCCGGGGCGTTGTGGGACGGCCGGTACGACCAACGGCCAAATATACTTCAGTACCCGTCAGATGTTGTGCAGATGGTGCGCAAGGGTATCACATCTTTTCATTATTCTGTGGAGCACTGGTCAAATCCGATGGGGCTTACGAATGAGAACTACGAAAAGCTGCGCACCGGATGGGACATGCTGATGGACATAGACTCGAAATTGGGGCTTGACGAATCAAAGCTTGCTGCGAATCTCATATGCAGACTGCTTAGGAAATATGGCATAAAACCTGGCATAAAATTCTCTGGCCGCCGTGGCTTTCATATTTGCATCCCGTGGCCGCTGTTTCCCAAGGAGATAGACTACAAGCCATTGCAAAAAATGTACCCAGAAGCGCCAAGAATAATAACTTCTTTCATCAGAAGGAAAATAGGCAAGAAGTTATTGCGCGAGCTCGTGAGGACAAAAGGTGCGAAGAAACTTATAGAAGTCATAGGTGAGGTGCCAAGCAAGCTGAATCCGTTTTATTTTGTCGAGATAGAGAAGAACTGGGGAAACAGGCACATGTTCCGTGCACCCTATTCGCTCAATGAGAAAACATGGCTTGTTTCGGTGCCGCTGGCGCATAAGGACCTCAAGGGCTTCTCACCGAAAGAAGCTGAATTTGACAAAGTGCTTTCCGGCAGCCATCCGGATTTCTTTGTAGTCGAAGGCGACGCGTCAAGCCTGCTTACAGACGCAATGGACTCCTATGCGCTGCGCAAAAAGGAAGTGGTGAAGAAGGAAATAAAAAAAGTAAGGTGGGAAAGAAAGGTCGAAGAAGAATTTTTCCCGCCGTGCATAAAGATGATACTTGAAGGGCTGCAGGAAGGCCGTAAGAGAAGCGTCTTCACGCTTGTCAGCTTCCTGAAGATGATGAACTGGTCGCCAGAGGAAATAGAAAACAAAGTGTTCGAGTGGAATGAGCGAAATAGACCGCCTTTGCCGCGCGCCGTATTGATGGCACAGCTGCGATGGAACCTTGTCAACGACCGTACGCCTCCAAACTGCACGAATGATACGTTCTTCAAGAGCATAGGAATATATGATGCGTGCTCCAATCTTGTGGATCACAGCAAAATCAAGAACCCCATAGCTTACCCGTTCAGGCAGCTGTTCAGGCAACTCATGAAAACAAAAAAACCAGTCAAGAAACGTGGTTTCTCATGCGGCGTGTGCAACAAGGAGTTTCCTACGATGCGTTCTCTGATGATACACAAAGGTAAGACGCATTAGTTTTTGATAATCAGATAAGAACTTAATAAAATTAGAGCACCGCCGATAATAGTAAATATCGTCGGTATTTCTGAGAACAGGAAAATCCCATACACTGCAGCAGACAGGGGCTCGATATACCCCAATATACTGGAACGTTGAACTGGTATTCTTTTAACGCCCTGTACATGTATTGTGGTTCCTATTGTTATGAATAAGACGCCAAACAAGGCAAGCGATATAATCATGTCACTGCTCATCAGAGAGCTTTCTAAAAATATTATTGGTGTTAGCAGTATAGTGCTGATAAGGAATCTGTAGAATAACATTGTGTACAAGTCAAGGGACTTCATTATTTTCTTGATAAGTATCAAAACTACTGCGGAAGAAACGGCTGTAACTAAAGCAAAAGCCATTCCCGTGAGATTTGCATCGAACACCAGATTGCTCTGGTAAATTATCATGAACAAACCAAGTATAGCCAAAGGAATTGCATATAAACTGCTTCGTTCCCGTTTCTCGCTTATTATAATTGGCGCCAAAATCAGAATGAAAATCGGTGCCGTGAACTTGATTAAAACCGCGTTCGTAACGCTCGTAAGCTTTACCGCCGAGAAGAATGAGAAATCCGAGATCAGGTTGAAAAACGTCATAACGAATATAAGCTTAAGTGCCCCTTTCAGCTGGAATTTTTTTGTTTTAACAAGAACAAGGAAATACGTAATAAGCCCGACTACCTGGAAAGCGTACAATAGAACGAGGGGGCTTGATGGCAAATATTTGGCAAGTATGCCCATCAACCCAAAAATTAGCATGGCGACAATCAATAAAATGTTTCCTTTCACAGAATCATTCATTAATACAGTTCGTTCCTAGCCTTTTAATCTTTTTTAGTTAATTTTCAATCATGCTCACATTTGACAAGATAAGAGATCTAGAGCGGATAGAGAAGCAGAACAAGAAGCTGCAAAAGCTGCCGGAAGACATATTGATCCAGCTAAGGGACTACCTAAAGCGGAAGGAAAAGATGAAGGAAAAGACAAGTGCCGACCTGACGGAAATGGAAAACATAAAGTCTGCAATAAAGCGCTTCTTCGAGCTTCGCGAGGGCAAGATAATATCCTCCGCTCTTGATACGGTGCGCACTGGCCTGCCGCCGGAGAACATGATAAGGGAGGAAGAATCCGTCTTCTACGGGCTTGTTGAAACTATGAAACAGCACAGGGAGAAGTTTTTCAGCGAGCTAAGCAAAGATAGCGTAGAGAAGGTGCTGTACAAGGTCAAGAAGACAATACCATCGTTTATAGGGCCTGACATGAAAAAATACCAGCTTGTGGAAAACGATGTTGTTGAAATACCGGCACCTCTTAATGAGCTGCTCATGAAGGAGGGTGTAATTGAG
>CAYJUT010000075.1:0-4190 GCA_964373415.1 uncultured archaeon
AACGATTGCAGATGCAAGGGAATTATTTTACCAGAAAATGGATGAGTATATATCAAATAATTTAACTTTATTGGCTCTGTTGAAAACCTAGTGAAAAGCAGCGACGTGAGGAGTATTGTGTTCCCACAATACTCCTAGCTGACCTATACGTCAATAGACGTATAGGTCTACGTCGCTGCTTTTCTTTGAGCATTTCAACAGAGCTACTTTATTATAATCTATTTAGGCCTTGCGCGCCCCCATTTCTCAAGGGCCTGCGCGAGTTCTCTATGCCGCTTGGCATAATCTTCTAGCTTTATGCCTTTCATGCTAGCGTCTATTGCTTGCATTGCAGCAACGGCGCCGGCGCGCGTGCCTTTAGGATGGCCGTGTATGCCACCGCTGACTAACAGGCCTATATCATTTCCCAGTATGCCGAGTATATCCGGAATCAGCCCGGGGTGAACACCACCAGATGATACAGGAAGCACAGGTTTTATCCTGCCCCAGTTCTGCGGCAATATTGGAAAAGTATCCTCTCCGTGTTTTGTATTTTCGCCTCTCAAAGATCTGGCTGTTATTCCCTTTTTAATATCAATTATTTCGCCTTTGCTTCCTACAAGCTTACCAACAACTGTACCCACATGAATCTGGTCAACCCCCATTGCTCGCATTATCTTGCCGAGGAAAAGCATGCTCATGCCATGCTTAGGATTCCTGTCAAATGACGCATGCATTGCCCGGTGCGCATGTATTGCGAGCCCGTAGTCACCACAGACATCGCGCATTGTCTGAACGGCACCCGCGCCTGTGACTACAACATCTATCATGGCGTACTCCCACCCAAGATCGTGCAATAACTTGGCGCGTTTTTCCATGACATGTGTGGGGCCGGTTATATTGAGGAGTGCTGACTTGACTTCTCCTGTCTCTTTCTCAGCCTTTGCCCTCATCTTTGTCATAAGCCTGACACGCTCTTCGAATTTGTTAAATGGTGTTGACGTAAGATTCTCGTCATCTTTTGTAAGATCAAAACCGCCCATCCAAGTTTCAAAAGCAACCTCACTATGTTCCTTGGCTGAGAACCCTATCTTCGGCTTCGGCACAGCGCCTGTTATAGGACGCTTTTTGACTTTCAATATTTTGCGAAGTCCCTGTATGCCATATTTGGGTCCTTTATAGTGTTTCAGGTAAACAGCCGGCAGGGAAACATCGACAAGCCGCAAATTCTTCAGCGCCTTCATACCGAATATATTGCCGGCGATTCCAGAAAGGAGTTGCGGCATATTGCCCTCGTCCCACAGTTCAATAGGATAAGCCACTTTGACGTAATTACCGCGTATGTCGTATGATGTGGCCATTACACTTTTTAGAAGCTTCGGGATTCTTGACAGCGTCGTCCACGTACCTGCGCTGCTCTCTGACGCGATTCTGCCGGCTGCTTCTTTTATCGATATGCCCCTGTCAGGCTCAAAATAGAATAGACAAACAATATCCGTTTTCTTCGGTCTGTAACTTTCATTTACGAAATCGGTATACCATTCAAATGACATGAATGAATATGGGGTTCGAGATATATTAAGGTTTTGGAAGAAAGCCGAGGGGAAAAATTTATAGTCCTGCATAATTTTCGGCTGGCATTACTCATGGCTGAAGACGGCAACCATCGTCTTGCCCGTTTTCTCCATCCGCACGAAGCCGAAACGCTCGAACTGTACTATCGACCCGGCCTTGATCTTGGCCAGGCTTGGCTCGCCATACCCCTTTATCTCGCCTTGAGGCATTATGACGCGCACAGAAACGTGCTTTGCGGGCACCCACTGTATCTTCGGCACCGCCTTAAGCTCTGTGCTGGTAAATTCGGAAATATTCCCAAGCTTTATGTTGCATAGGTCCTTGAGCCGTATCTCCAAACCTTTGTACGCATCGAAGTCCTTGTCATCAATAAAAAATGTATTACTCAACGAGAACTGCCTGTAGCCATGCTTCTCTTCCGGATGAAGCGGTATTGAAGCCTTCTTTATCTTGAACCCTTTGACTGTTATCCTCTTCGGATTCGGTATGAAAAAGTAGCGGTCTGCCGTTTTGTCTATGATCTTCCTGTTGTAGGCAGAAAGGTTTTCAAATGATATAGTTATGTCAGAAGGTTTTGGCCCTATGTCAATTATTATCTGCCTTATCGCTTCAGGCTGGAATCCGCGGCGGCGCAGTGCCTGTAACGATGCAATCTTAGGATCATCCCATCCGGTAAACTTGCGCCTTGCTATGCCCTCTCTTATCTGGCTCTTGCTCAGCACCATGTCGGACATGGAAAGGCGTCCAAGTGTCACAACAACCGGATACGTCCACCCGAGGTGCTGGTAAAGATAACGCTGCTTAACTTCGTTTGTGCTGTGCTCCTGGCCGCGCATTATGTGACTGATACTGAGCAAATGATCGTCTATCGCTGATGCGAAATTATAAAGCGGCCACAAGTGCTTTTTTACAAGGGGATGCCTTGGCTTATCGACTATGCGGAGAGCCGGCCAGTCGCGGACCGCAGGATTCTTTGCGTCCATATCGGTTTTAATGCGCAGAACCGCCTCACCTTCCTTGTATTTGTGAGAAAGCATTTTCTTCCACTTGCGCATCGTTGTTTTCGCATCCTCGCGCCTGCATGGGCAGGACTTGCTATTATTTTTGAACTTCTTCCAGCCCTCGCCGCATGTGCATACATAAGCAGCATTTATTTTGATCAGTTTTTCGGCGTGTTCATAGTATATTTTGAGCCTCTTCGATGCAATAACTTCCTGGTGAACCTTTACTTTCAGCCACTTCAGGTCATCGCGAGCCCACTTATAGAATCTTTTCTCAGGAACCTTAATCTTCGGGTCGGTGTCATCAAAACGCAGTACGAATCTGCCGCCATATTTCTTTGCATATTCGTCGCATAAGAGAGCAGGCCTTGCATTGCCAACATGAAGAGCGCCATCGGGGTTGGGTGCAAAACGTACTATAAACTTCTCGCGCCCTCTCTCCAACTCCGGCAGGCCTTTTCTTTCGACGCGCTTCACAGGCACGTAACCTCCCAGTTTGTCCAGTTCGTTTTTTTGCTGTGAAGGGCTTAGCTTATTAATTTCTCTTACGGCAGTCTCTATCTCTCCGGACAGCCGTTGCACCTGGCCGCGCATTTCGGGATGCTCCGCCAGAAGCTTGCCAAGGACGCTCTTGTGCTGGGCAACTCCGTCGTGCTCTACTGCATTGATTAACGCATATCTCTTGATCAAATCGTCCAAGAACGAACACCTTTAATTTCTCGCTGTTTTGTATACTATAGACTGCAGAACATTTAAAGACCGTGGAATTGAGGTTATGAAATTTTATCACAATAAAATAGAACTGGAAGTGCCTGAAAATATTTACTATCCAAAAGAAGATTCCTTGCTCATGGCAAAAATCCTGGAAAATATTGGATTGGATAGCAAAAAAATACTTGAAGTTGGGTGCGGATCCGGCCTCCTTTCCATATTGATGGCAAAATGCGGAGCCGACGTTACTTCTGTCGATACCGACGATGGTGCAGTTGAAATAGCCAAGACCAATGCAAAATCAAACGGAGTCGCTATATCGGTTCTGGAATCCGATTTATTTTCAAAAATTGACGGCATGTTCGATATCATAATCTTCAATCCGCCTTATCTGCCAGTCGAGGAAGGCGAAACTGACAAGACATACGCCGGGGGCAAAAACGGACGTGAGACGATAGAAAAATTCGTATCAAAAGTGAAGGATCGCTTGAAGCCGGATGGGTTTGTTCTGCTTCTGATATCCTCGCTAACGGGGGAAAAAGAAGTTATTGAACTATTTGAAAAGCAGAAAATGAAAACAAGTATAATCGCAAGAGAAAAAATACCCTGGGAAGAATTGATCGTTATTCAGGCTGCATTATACGAATGAAATCATTTATTCCAGTCTTTTGTATCTTTCTGTCAAATCAAGCATAAATGGCCAATTATGCGGTCTATAGGCTTCGATTATCTCTTTTCTGCACAATTCCTTTAACCTGTATATGGTCATGTTAGCGCTTTCTTCGACGCTGTGCCGGCCCGTATTTTTATCACCCATTATACCACGTTTTAGAATTGAATCAAATCTATATCAAATCGTTGGCAATATAACCCACGACTAACTCGAAGTTGAGCTCTGCTCAACCTGAGCCGCCAAAAGACTTC
>CAYJUT010000076.1:0-4170 GCA_964373415.1 uncultured archaeon
ATGCTGGGATGGCAGAACTTGGTAAATGCGCAAGATAACCAAGGCAAACGCTTTGGATAGGCGAGCCTGGAAAAGCCGTCAGAAAAGAACCTGACCGGCTGATGAGTTAGTAAGCTTGTTCCTGGAAACGGGAGCGGGAGTTCAAATCTCCCTCCCAGCGCCTTTTATATTCTTAGTCAATGAATATGTTGTTATGACAGACGAAAACACGCAGATTCTGAAGGAGCTGAGGGAAATACGAGCCGATATCGATTACATCAAAAAACATGTTGTTGACGCAGACATAATTCTAACCTCAAACGATCTGGAATCCTTGGAAGATGCGGAAAAGGATTTTAAGCAGGGAAAAACAAGGAAACTTGTTTAAGAGATGTTTTGATGTATTCTGTGGAACTGTCCCAAAAAGCTAGCAAATTCTTGAACAAACTTGACAGGCATTTGAGCGAAGGGATAGAAGACGGCCTCAAGATCCTCGCAAAAGAGCCCGTACCGCATGACTCAAAATTTATTGGCAGACACGAGGGTGACAAGGTTTTCAGAATCCGAGTAGGCGGCTACAGGGCTTTGTATAAAATCAAGGAAAAAGAAAGTACTGTACTTATAACCAGAATAGACAAGAGAGACAGAGTATACCAATAGTTCCGTTTACTGATATAATAATAGATTACCATTCAAATTTGAGCAGCTCTTCGGCTAATTTGGCGTCCTTTTTCGTTATTTTTGCTTTATTCGTCCTTACGAGCCTTTCAAGGAACCTGTTTGCATCCTTTCCAGTCAATTCTGGAGTAGCTCTGATTGATTTTGCCATATTTATCACGCTTTATTGATTATCTCTAAGATTGGCATGATATTTATGTCCGAAATTTTTATTATTTCGCTCCAAGAGCCTCTTTCCAGGCCTGCCGCTTCTGCTGGCGTCTTCTTCAGTGTTGCGTGAATTCTGATAAAGTTTCTTCTCCATTCCCAGAGCGTATTCCAGGCCTGCGCCTGAGCAATGCTGTCAAATCTGTGGAATTTTCTCTTTTCTCTCCACTCATTTTCTATCTCATTGTTGCTGTGGTTTTTGAACGATTTGAATCTGTCCTGTTTCGTGTCTCTGTTAAAGACTTTGTTTATTGCCGGATAGTAACTTGGCAGGCTGTCTGTCCTTATTGATCCTGGCGTGTACGAAGGCTTGAAGCTTTGTTTAGCTTTCCAGAAGTGCTCGCATACATCCTCCTCTGATTTGCCTTCTGTTATGTGAGTTTTCATTACCTTTGTTTTCGGGCATTTTAGCCCGAATTGACGTAGTTTCTTGCCTTTGCGTTTCGTGGGAATTTGCGTGTCGTCATCGTGCAGCATAGATGCAAGATTCTCGAACTCATGCCTTGGTATCTTTCTCGAAAACTTTTCTTCCCAGACATAGATTATCGATTCTGAAATCCATATTTCATACTGCTCAAAGACGACTTCTATGATGCGTGCAGTTTCTATGCCTATAGTGTACAAATCAACTGCAAGAATCACAAGCCTTCTTGGATACCACATACCTTTGAAATCGTTATCTGCAGTCTCTGCTCCGCAGCTTTTACACAGCCATTGTTGAAGCTCATAACGGTATTTAGGCTTCTTATGACCATTCTTTACTAAAGGAAATCCGCAGTCCTGGCAAGACCTAAGGTTCATTTTATCACCAATAAAAGAATCTTAAGTCCCAGAAATAAAGATTTCTATACCATCATGCTAGAATTGGAGTTAATCCCATATTCTCAATGGGCCATAAAGAATATATCATTTTTAGATGGCAACAGGACTCGAACCTGCGTGCCAGCTCTGTCTTGGCCTGATTCTTATCTTGTACAGTCTTTCAGAGTTGTCATCAAGTATTATCGCAACACCCTTCAGTTTTGGCAGCTCATTGATATATTTGCCGATGTCGTAAAGCATGTATGTCTGCATTATAGCCTTCAGCGCTTCCACGTCATTCTTCGCAGTGAGCCTGTGGGATATTATCATGTCCGTCTGTGCCAGCGCATCCGGATGCAGCTTCTCCGGTCTTTGAGTGGCAAATACAAGCGTTATGCCAGGCTGTCTTCCTTCTTTTACTATCCTGTTAAGCGCGTCTGTGGCCGGAGTAATACCCTGATCAGGCAGGAAGTTGTGGGCCTCGTCGATAAAAATCCATGGCATTGGCGTCCTCTTTATCGAAGTCATTTCTATTTCGGCTAGCTCTTCTTTCCGCCGTGCTTCAACTCTTTGTATAAATATTTTCTGGCAGGCAAGGCCGACAAGGAGCGCGCGAACATTCTGCGGAGTCAGGCTTATGTCAAGCACAGTCACCTTGCCCGGCTCAAGGATAGGCGGCATGCGCGATTCCCCGAATATTCCCCATCCCTTTGCCGCCTCGAACCTGTTTTCCAGCGCGGGTTTTTCGTTCTCAAACCCTTCAAGACTCCTTATAGAATTTATTATGCTGTCGATATTGTAATCGCCGGTCAGTTTGCCCAGTGAGCGCTGCAACAATATGCCAAGCGGCTCATTTGGATTCAGGTCAAAGACATTCATCCAGTTTTCAGCGGTGAGCTCGTTCGGTGAAAAAGAAAATGTTGCATCATAATCGACGCCGGCCGAAGCGAATATCTTCTCCTGCCCCTCAGGAACGTAAACATTTACATCGAATCCCGTCGGGCGCATGTCCCATTCCTTAAGCATCGTAGCGTCCTTTTCCGAGGCTGATTTCATGGTCCAGAATATGCCCTGCGTATCTATGACAAGCCCGCAGAGGTTCTTCCTGATGTGTGGCGGCAGTTTTGTCATTTCCTCGATTATCACGCCCATCGTGAATGAATTATGAACAATTATATCATTTGCAACAAAATTGTGATACTCAGGCACCGATATGTCGTAAACCTCGAATTCGCCCTCCAACGAGTTAACGGAAATTATAGTATCTAAAACCACTTTATCCTGTATTAAAAATGTACCAGAATTTTTCGATATATTTATGTCAGTCACAACTATCTTGGAGTACACCATAATCTCAGAAGCTGCTTTCCAACCATACTGTGTAAGAAGAGGGTGTTCGGGTGTTAACATTATTTTTCTTCCTGTGGAAAGCTTTATTTCAAGTATTTCGTTTACAAGTCTCTTGTAGAAATTTGATTTTTTTGCAGGAACTATCTTACCTTCTGAATTAAGTGCTAGAACCTTTTTATCAATTTTTCCCAGTTCCTTTATTGGTGCGCAGCTTCCATCATCCAGTCTAATTAAAGTATCACCATGAATGCACTTTCCTTCCCCGCGCTTGCCGGTTATTGTTATTATGTGAGGCCGCAGTACGTCCAGCAGGACAGGGGTTGTGAGGTGCGCCTCTTCGCCCGATCCCACAAGGTGCTTTCCTATCAGGAGCGTGCCTGTGGTGCCAAAGCGCTTCGAGTCCTCTTCATCACGTCCAACAACAACTTCCGGCATTTTTACACCTTATGTATTATTTGTTCTTATTAATTAATAGCTGAATCAAAAGCAAAAATTAAAAGAAAGAGAAGTATTGTCATCATCAAAAAATGACTTTATATGTTTAATTGTCCAATTTCTGATAATGAAAATATCAGATCTTAAGGAAGGCGCGGGCAAGGTAGACATAGAGGCGAAGGTTATCGAGAGGGAGGAGACCCGCGAGGTCAACACGAAGTTCGGCAGGGCAAAGGTCGCCAATGCCGTGCTTGAAGACGACTCGGGCACTATAGCACTGACGCTGTGGGGCGACGATACTGACAAAGTCAAGCAGGGCGACACCGTGAAAATCGAGAACGGCTTTGTGAAGGAATGGAATGGCTCGCTCCAGTTGTCAGTCGGCAAGTACGGCAAAATGACTGTGCTTTAAGCAAAAATAATGCTTTTAGAAGAGACTTTTTCTGCGAACATCAGAAGCCAATTTTGTAATATGTTCTTTTTCCCATTATAGCTGACCAACTTAATATTCAATATTTTACACAAGTTGGTCGCATATGCTCGAAGAACAGGGTTCTTCGGCATGCCAGAAAGCTTCGCTTTCTGAGCATAGTGAACCAAGTTATTAGAGGGCTTTGAATAATATATGTTTTGTTCAAAGCCCTTACTGAACTTTGACAAATTAAGGGATAGTCAAAGTTCTCAATATCCTGTTTCTTTACTTTGACGGTAGTAGAACGC
>CAYJUT010000077.1:0-4097 GCA_964373415.1 uncultured archaeon
TTTCTTACATATCTTACTTGTAAGGTGAATAAGATGGGATTGATAGAAGTAAAGACAGCTAAGATAACTGAAAAGGGACAGATAGCAATACCTAAGGACATAAGAGACCTAGAGGGATTCAAGGAAGGCTCTAAAATAGCTGTGCTCGCTTTTGACGACCGTATAGAACTGAGGCCGCTAAAGAGCATAAAAAGTGGAAGGATTGCGGCATTGCTTAGCGAAAAGGCTCTTGCAAAGGACTGGAGCACAAAAGAGGAAGATAAGGCATGGAAGGACTTGTAAAGGGCGATGTTGTTGTTTTGCCTTTCCCTTTTTCTGATCTTTCAGCAAATAAAAGACGTCCTGCCGCTGTTGTAACAAAAGGAGAATATGGAGATGTAATACTGTGCCAGATAACAAGCAAAGCAAAAAAAGGCACAGAAACTGTTGAGCTAAGAGATAAAGACTTTCGGGAAGGCAGACTAAAAATAACAAGCCATGTAAGGCCAAGAAAGATATTTACCGCTGATCTTGGTCTAGTTCTATACAGAGCATGCAAGATCAAAAAAGAAAAGATAACAGAAATCGAGGATGCTATTTGCAGAATTGTAAAAGAATGATGTGATTTCTTGCTAAACCACAATCCAACCGCACCTATCTTACAAATAACTTACAAAGAACCAAACCACCAGCCACGCACAGCTACGAGCCCTAGTGCATATTCTATCGTATAGAAAAGCTTAAATAAATAAGTATACTAAGTATACTGAGTGTTAAAAGTGGAAAAAACTATTAAAGTTGACGAGAACACATACAGGATGATAAACGAGCTAGTGGGAGAAATTCGTTCTGAGGAAAAAAGGCCTGTTTCTATAAATGAAGCTCTATCAAAGATCCTAAAAGAGAAAAAGAGAAAAAGAAATATCATGGACTTCGCTGGTTCTTGGAATATGAGCGACAAGGAAGCAGAAGAAATAAAACGTGACATCAAGAGGCACAGGAGATCATGGACGATAAGATATTGATTGATACGGACATTCTGATAGATTTTCTTAGGGGAGACAAAAAAACTATAGAGCTAATAAAGGGAATAAGCACACAGAGGCTTATTACAACTGATATAAACGCGTTTGAGCTATATCATGGCGCTTACAAGAGCAAAAATGAGCGGACAAATCTTGCCGAGGTTGAAAACCTGCTAGATTCTCTGGAGCTGGTAAGTACAGACAGGGAATCTATGAAGAAAGCTGCGGAACTTATATCGGACCTTGATAGGAAAGGCAAAACAATAGATATGGCAGACCTTTTCATAGCTTCTTTATGCATCGTTAATTCTGCGATGTTGTTAACTCACAATAAAAAACATTTTGATAGAATGGGCATAAAATTGATTGAATAGATTAGACTACCAATCAACCACCCATAGCTCACATTCGTCCTACAAAGAACCAAACCACCAGCCACGCACAGCTACGAGCCTACCTACCAGCCCGTATAGAAATAACGTCTCCGTTCTTCAGTTGGTACGTAGAAGAAAGTTGTTTCCCGCTTCGCGCATCAACAGCAGCCACGAATTTTTTTCCTATGTCTTCGTGAACCGCATAGGCAAGGTCCAGTGCAGTAGAGCCTTTCTTCATAAGAAGCGCATCAGGCATCACGTTTCCTTTTTTATCAGATAGTTTGTGCTCATTCTCGACGGGAAAAACTATTATCATCTGCAGTGTGTCGAAGACGGCCGTATCTATTATTTTTTGCACTCCTGTAGAACCGTATTTGTCAATTACATGAGTCTTGATATACTCAAGTGCCTTCAAATGTGTGTCATCAATCTGTTTTAGTATTTTGAAATCTGAGTCACCTGGATTGTACTGGATTATTCCCTTCTCCTCCGCTTTTCTAAGGGCAAGCTCTGCTTCGGCTGAGCAGGGAAATAGTTTATAGCCGAGACCTGTCAGCCTTCCTACATTTTCATCTGAAGCATTTATGTCAATCTTGTTCGCTGCAAGCAATATCGGCTTGCTTTTTTCTCTTAATATTTTTATAAACTTGAGAAGGTCGTAATCATCAGAGCCGGGATTTATCTCCGTAAGTGTTAAGGCGTGCTCTATACCTGACAATCTTATCCCAAGGCCCGACAGTTGTTTATTCACCAGAGAAGAGAATGACTCCCTGGTCGCTTCCATCCTTTTCGATAGCGTATGTACGTTTCTTTTCAGTATCCCGAGAATCCAGTAATCTATCTCTTCCTCGAGAAATTTTATATCTTCCTTGGGGTCGCGACCTCCTGGAGAGATCGGATTGCCGTTCTCGTCCGTAGCGCCTGCCGCATCTATCACATGTATCAAAGCATTTGCCTCCATTATGTCAGAAAGAAACTGGTTGCCAAGTCCCTTTCCTTCATGGGCACCGGGAACAAGGCCAGCTATGTCTATCATCTTTATCGGCACGTATCTTGTGCCGTTTATGCATTTTGAGTTTCTCGGGTTGCATTTTCCGCCGCCGCAGGGACATTTTGTGCGCACATATGTCACGCCCTTATTCGGCTTTATCGTTGTGAAGATCCTGTTGCTTATTTCGGCGTCTACCAAAGTTGCTGCGCTAAAGAAAGTGGTCTTTCCGCAATTTGGCTTGCCCGTCAAAGCTATTAGCATTCGGTAAACACCTACCGTTAAGTATTTATTTTTTATCTTTTAATAATTGTGCATGCAAACAATTTCTATAACTCATTTCCCAGATGATACAAGTCTTTTGTTAAATGAAAATTTCTTAAAAGAGTTAAAAAGCAGGACTTTATCAAAAGATAGGACTTTTCTAAAACAACAATCAGGAACCTTCTTTAATCTTAGAAAATTATTGGAGCTTTCTAAAAAATGCAATATACAAGTAAGCGAATTAGAGAGAAACATTTTAGCTTATAGAACAACAAAAGGTAGAATTACAATTTTGAATCCTACGTTTCCTATCAAAGTAACACCTATTTTTGACATGCTGATTATTCATGCTATTGCTGATGGGTGTTGTATGAAAATAGATGGAAGAATACCTACATTCGTTTACACACAATATAAAAATGATATTTTAGATTTATTCATAAAGAAAGTAGAAAGGACTTTTGGGGAGTTAGACTACAATAATAAATATTTCTATAAGACTAAAAGAGTTTACTTGCCTTCTTCAATTTCTTACGTGCTTTATAATTACTATGGTCTCAGACCTGAGGATTTTTTAGAAAATAATTCTAGAATACCTGAAAAAATGCTTCTCAAGGATAAAGAATATCTGATGGCTGTTCTTATAGCATTTATTTTAGACGAAGGTCATGTAGATTCTAGTAACATTGTGATAGGTCTGCATAATAAATTACTAATTGAAGACATAAAAATAATATGCGATAAAATTGGCTACAAAAATGTCTTGAAATCTAAGGGTGTTAATAACCATCTCTACATTCTATCTGATGGTGTTGAGAAGTTCTGGAAAGACTATACGGAATTGAAGCAAAAGTACCCGGAAGTAAGCCTCAGCTATAAGGAAAGTCAGATTGAAGAATTTATTTTTAGAAAATGTAAGATTTGGAGAACTGCTCAGCAGGGCGAATTGCAGAATGAGCTTATCGATTTGTTAAAGAATTCGGATAAAACTGTAAAAGAATTGTCTATAATTCTTCGAATTTCCAGGCAAGGAGTTAAGTACCATTTGAAAAATTTAGAAAAATTAAAAATAGTAAAAAGAAAAGGCAAGGGCTACGCGAATAGCGATCTTTATAGTCTTATAAAATATGTTGTATTGCCGATTAAAGCAAAAGGTCGGTCTAGACAGTATGGAATTACAGATTCCCAGATAGTTGAGATGCTTAATCTGAATCCTATGACAACAAAGGAAATTTCAGATGAAATAAAAGTTAACAGAGCGACAACTTTGCATTTTTTGCTTAAGTTAGAAAAAAATGGCAAGATTAAAAGACTAGGGAATAAAGTTCACAGGACACATCCATCAATTTTGTGGTCAATTAAGTGATATTATGAAGATATGCAAGGTCTGCCTCGAAGGCGGTATGTTATGCAACGCGTGTAATAGGAAACTGGAAGCTGGTGAAATCAAATCATTGGCAATATAAC
>CAYJUT010000078.1:0-4024 GCA_964373415.1 uncultured archaeon
ACACAACATTAAAAGATTTGCATATTACTATGAAAACAAGCCATGATTGTACGATATACATCTTGTTTTCATGTATAGTCACAAGATTTTAATATTTCTTTATATTCTTGATGACTATAATAACAAAGATGCGCGAAGTGCTTGCAGTTGAAAATGAAAATAAATCAAAAGTAGAGGACCTACTAAAAAAGGACGACGAAGTGGGCAGGGGCAGCATAACCGTAAAGAATGCGTCATCGCTCGATATAGACGAGGATGTTTACTTCATAATAATAGATGCGTCAGAAGAGAGAATACACAGAGCGAAAGAGCTTGTAAAGGGTCTCGCAAAACCCTGCAAAGATGCAAAAAAGGTTTTGGAAAAACTGGATGAGCAGGAAAATTCTGCAATAGAGGGCTTCGGAAATATTCTGGGGTGATTTTATGGATTTGGACAGGAACGCCCCAAGCGGGCTTAACGAGTACCACAAATACAGGAAAAAAACGCGCCACCTATATGTCTGTACAGACTGCGGTCATGGTTTCGACCGGGAGAAGCCAGTCACCAAGTGCGTATTCTGCAATGGAAAAATAAAAGAGCTTGAAAGGGATGACTTGCCAACCGCAAAAAAGATGTACAGGTACATATGCTCGGCATGCAATTACACATTTGTAGCAGAGCACGCAGAAAGATGCCCCAAGTGCAACGGGCGGTTCCTGCATTCCTATGAAGCGACAAAGATAAGCACGCGCGAGGTTCTATCAATGAGAAAAAAACAGCTCAAGGAGAATCTGAAAAAAATCGTAAAAGTAAGGCGTGCGGCAAAATCAAAAGGAAAATGAGTATTCCAATAGATCACTAAACCGAATGTTCATGATATGTTCTTTATAACCCGTTTGGCACCTTATAAAATTTTCTGTTTAATTCTATTCATGCTTCTTACTGACAAGGAAATCCGTGCTTATACAGAAAAGGGCCTTCTTGTGAGGGATATGATCGACCCAAGAGTACAGATACAGCAATGTGGTGTGGATCTTACCGTTTCCAAAGTTTTTACGCTTGAAGGCGAGGGTGCTCTTGATTTCACAAACGAGAAAAGGAAACTGCCGGAATACAAGGAAGTAAAGCCTTCCGGAGACTTCTGGGTGCTGAAGCCTGATGTGTATCATATAGCATTCAACGAAAGAATAGTCATGCCGAACAATATCGCAGGCCTGCTTCTTCCCAGAAGCAGCGCACTGGCATGCGGCATTGTGCAGCATACCGCATTGTGGGATCCCGGATATGAGGGAAGTTCTTTTTTCCATGCCGATGTGTGCAGGCCTGTAAAAATTTACAAGAACGCACGCATAGGACAGATGGTTTTCTTCAGACTGAGTGGCACAACAGGCAACTATAAAGGTATTTACAAAGGCGAGGACCTGAAGAAATTCGCAAGGCGAGGAAAGTAGTCAAATAGAAGAAGCGTTTTTTTCTGCTTTAATCCTTTTCAGGAAAATTATCAAAATGAAAATCATTAAAATTAAAATAAAAGGAAAAATTTTTCGTGTAAAAGACTGCAGGGGCATTTCTTCTGTAAGAGGGCTCATGTTTGACGACATCAAAGGTCACGACGGAGCGCTCGTTTACGCAAACAGTATATGGATGCCGTTCGTAAAACACAATCTTGATCTGTTTTTTCTTGATGAAAAATTCAGGGTAATAGGAAAACAGAGGGCAGTTCCACTTACTTTAAATCCAAAAACGTGGAAGGTTTACAAGAATAAAAAAGCCAGATATTGTTTAGAGATAAAGGCAAAATAATCGTCTTTTATAATTATTTTTTCAATAAACCTGAAGGGGCCTGTGGTCTAGTACCGATCCCTTTCTTTGAAAAGAAAGGCCTAGGTTTCGCCTAAAGGAACTGAAGACTTCGCAAATATTAAGAGATTGGTGGAAAATGGTATGACGCGACCTTGACGATTGAAAAATCAGAATGGTTGAGACTGTAGGTTCGATTCCTGCCAGGCCCATCTATTATGCATCAGCCGGGATTTGAACCCGGATTATCAGCTATTTTCTTTTTTGGTTAAACTTTCGTTACTGACTGACGCACTTTGTGCGTCTTTCTTCATCGAAAGTTTATTGGGAAGCTGAGATCCTACCATTAGATTACTGATGCTTCAATAATTTTCTTCAGCAGCACGAAGTCGGCTTCGATTTCGGTGAGTAATTTCGGGTTGTAGAGAACGGCGGCAGGATGATAAGTCGGCATGACAAGAAAAGTGTCGTCACCGAGGCTGATTGTCTTCACTTTTCCGCGCAGCATAGTTATGCCTTCTACATGCTTCATGCGATCGGTGTCGAAGCCTGCAACCACAAATCGCGTCGCAAAATTACCCAGTGTGACTATCACCTTCGGTTTTATTATTTTTATCTGCTCGATGAGGTAGGGCGTATGCGCGGCTATTTCGTCGTAATTTGGGTCCCTGTTTTCAGGCGGGCGGTACTTGAGCACGTTCGCGATGTAGACGTCATCAAGAGAAAGGCCGACAAGTCCAAGGAGTTTATCGAGTTGTTTGCCAGCTGACCCAACAAACGGCACACCTTCTGCGTCTTCTTTTTCGCCGGGCGCTTCTCCTATGAAAATTATTTCAGCGGCCGGGTTGCCCTTGCCAAACACCATGTTGTGCCCTTCTTTTAGCGGCAAGTCTGTATGCTCGGTTTTTTTTCTTAGTTCGTCAAGTTTTTCCTGTTTCATTATCATTAGTTCATGATCAAATCGTTGGCAAATTGTTAAGAAACTATTTTTTGTTAAAGAATACATATAACCAGTAACATAATATAGACGAGAAGCCGACAGCCTAAATATTTTCCTGCAATCCGAGAACGCCGACATTCGTCTGCGCGTCTGTGTAGTACATGTAATACAGGTTGAATGTAAGCGATATCGTTCCTATGGGCGTGTCGGCCCATGATGCGCGGTCTATGGCTATCGTGCAGCCGAAAGGTGCGCGCCTGTCTGAGCGCAGCTTAACGAGATTTTCTATATAGTTTCCGGATACAAACACTTCCGTGCCGCTGTGCGCGCCAAGGCAGTCATAAAACAAAACACCGGGCCCGTTAAGCTCGACGGTTGCGAATATGAAACCGTTTGGAACACTTGCATCGCTCTCAAATGGCAAAGGCCAGCCGTTGCCTATGTTCTGGAATTCTATCAGATAATTGACCAGCTCATAATTCGGCAGGCGCTGATTGACAATTATGGGGTTAATGCCGCGCGTGACGACTATCTGTATGGGAGATGCGTAGGAAGTTTCTACTGTAACAGGAAAACTGAGAGGCTCGCCAAGCGCTTCGCGCCGCTGTGCCTCGGCCCTGTTGTAGCCCTGAAGATTTATCTGGGCACTTGTCGTGTACATGTAGGAAACGCGTGCTGTTACCGGGTAAGTCGTGTGCACGCCCTCCGGGAGCACCGGAGGCTGCAGTATCCATTGTGTCGTGAAGGACTGTCCCGGCTTGTTTTGGGACGGCACAGCAGGCTTTATGGAATCGAAGTATTTTACATCCTCAAACCGCGACCAGCCGCCTGCCGCGCCGCAGAAATTATTCATGAACAATCCCCACGAATTCGAAACATATGCACCCAAGGATAGACCAGCCTGCCTGTCGTAGCCGACGTTAAGGAAACCCTTTGTAGGGTCCCAGTAACTAAATGCCAGCCTGTTGTTCGAGTAGCTAAATCCAACACCGTTTGTTCTCCATGGCCTGGAATAGGCAAGAGGCTGGCCAGCCGAGTTGTACCAGGACTCGACTCCATAAATATCAGCAGTAACACAGCGTGCAGTGGTGCCGCCTACGTTCTCTATGTCAAGGAAGAAATAAACAAGGTCTCCAGGTTCGACTGTCCCCGGGTCGGCAGAAAATTCATTTATGACTATAGCATCGTTGGGGTTCTTCACTGAGGTGCCCACACAGCCGCTCGCAATTATAAGCGTGGCAAGCAGGAGATAAACCTTTTTCATATTGTAACTCATTCTTTCCGGCGACTTAAATAATTTCTAA
>CAYJUT010000079.1:0-3991 GCA_964373415.1 uncultured archaeon
CACATATAGCTCACAAGGAAATAATATCTTGTTTGTTTCCTTGTAGAGCTATAAGTTGGTCAGCTATAAACGTATAGAAAAAGATTCAAATAGTAGAATTTATTTAGATGAACATAAAAGGTCTAATGAAATAAAGGGAGTTGTTTAATACGATTATTCCGGTACGTTGTTGGAGCTGTGGCAAGCCTGTTGCAGGGCTTTGGGAGAAGTTCAAGGAACGCATTGGCAGGGGTGAGCAACCAGGCAAAATCCTGGACGAACTGGGCCTTGACCGTTACTGCTGCCGCTCGATGCTTCTGACACACAGTGATGTAATAAAGAAAGTGGCCAAATACAGGGTTTAAAACCTTCTTCTCTAATTTCTATTATGAACATCAAGCGGCTTCTGGCTATCGCAAAGATAAAGCCAAATCCCAAGCTTGACCAGTATTTTCTTCATGACGACAAGATACTCGCAGAAGAAGTCGAACTTGCAAAGATAAGCAAGAGCGACACGGTATTAGAGATTGGCGCAGGCATAGGCAACCTGACGATAATTCTTTCAAAAAAGCCTGCCAAGATAATCGCTGTGGAGAAGGATTATGCCTTTTCTCATGTGCTGAAAAACATGCCCAATACGCAGGTCGTGCTTGGCGACGCACTCGAGTTTCTGGAATCTTTGAGGAGCAAAAAGGAAAAGATAGGAAAAGCTGAAGATAAGAAGCCAACCAAAGCGTTTCCGGTTAGCCCCAGTTCCTTTAACAAAAGTGTTTCTAACATGCCATATTCAATCTCGCAGCCGCTTCTGCTGGAGTTTTTCCGGCATAAATGGGACTTGGCTGTCATGATAGTCCAGAAGGAGTTTGCAGAAAAGCTTGTGTCAAAAGAACGTCTCGGCCTAGTCATGTCCGATATCGCGGACGTAAAGATAATTCGGAACGTACCGGCTAATGCTTTCTACCCAATAGCCGTGCCTTCGTCCCTCATTTTAGTAAAGCAGAAGAAATTGCTTGATGACGGTTTATGGTCCTTCATCAGCGCACTGAAGCCGAACAAGAATGTTTCAAATCAGGTGAAGAAATACCCGAAACCGTTGGCGAAAAAGAAGATGCATCAGCTCACATTAACAGAACTGAAAGAGATTTACAAACTAAACCAGAAGAAATAGACCGCTTTATCTTTCCATCTTTGTGTGTAGGTTAATGCATTACGCAACGCTTAAGAATGAGCAAAGTATTAAAGCAGGGCATCTAACTAATACACGGTAATTATGTCATACGAAGAAGCAGCGATGAATGCGCTAATACAAGGCGTAAGGGACGGGAGAAAAGAAACTTTAGAGGATGCGCCATATGTCAGAGAATCGCTTGGTATAGAGCCGGATGCGAATACCATGAAATACATGCCCATCGAGATCGGACCTTTGCCAGCAGGTGTTTTAGGTGTTACTCATATAACTCCTGCAGGTAGGGCAGTAGGAATGAGGATAAGCCCGTATATTGCAAAAGTAGGAATATATCTTGCAGAGAAATATAAAAAATCAAAAGATTGGATGAGAGATTTTATTCAATATTACGCATGCGATGTGACTAATCACGAAGGGCACCATGTTTTAACTGCACCAGCACTTAAAGGAGAGGAAATAACAGACGAGAATAGAGCCATTGCTGAAATATATACAACATACCATCGTCGTGATATTAAGAAAAGAAGAGGTCAACCTCAGCGAGCTAAATTCATTGAAGAAACAAATCCATATCCGGTGTCATGGAAAATAGGCCAGGTTGCTGACTGGGCACCTTACGAAGGACTGTCAGGACGCGGAGCCAAAGGATTTTTAGCTGATAATTTCAGAGAACCAATGTATAAAACCCGTGCTAGATTGGCTTGGCAAGCAACAAAAGCTGGATTCAGAAAGTTAGGAAACTACCTCGGAGGCAGCGGCGTACCGAGTTATGTTCCTGCTAGAGCCTAAGCCATACCAGTATTTCTATCAAGAAATGGATGAACTGTAGTGGACCCTATTTATAATATGTTTCTTTTCCATTAAGGATTTTCTTTTCCAAAGAAAAGGCTTAAGAAATAATTATTTTATTCTTTCCCTTGAATGTCGAGCCCATTTTTGTTTCATCAGGTATGCGACCCTGCTGGAGCATTTTCATTTCTCTTAGAGTGTCAAGATGTGTCCTGCTGTGAACCTTCAGGGCCTTCCAGCTGGGAAAAACCTGCTCGCATCGCATGCATTTTACTTCTGTCTTCCTTATCTTCGACTTTCTGAGAAGTTTCATAATATATATTAAATGAAGGGGGAAATTATTTATAGTACCAAGGAGGACGCTACCGTTAGCGCATCCTACATTAGAAGAACTATAGCAAGCGCTTTGCCTCCGCCTTTGGTTTTCATATCAAATCGTTGGTAATAAAAAGTCTTTTGTAATCATACTTGCATGCTTCTTGAGAAATATTATCCGAAATCGTCCAAAGAGCTTTTCAATGTCACTTCGGTCAACGAGGTAAAGAAATTCCTTGCGGGCTGGAAGAAGGGTAAGGCACTCCTGCTGCACGGACCTGTAGGCAGCGGAAAATCTGTTTCCGTCAAGCTGATCGCAAGGGAACTCGGGTACGAGATTGTGGAGAGTCATGCAGACGAGGAGAGAAATGTTAAGAACTTCCTAGCTTTTTCAGGGGAAAGCGGCGTATTTGCCAGGAAGAAAATACTTCTGTTGGAAGGTATAGAGACTCTTGCCATGCGTGGCGTCGCAGACCTTGTAAAAACCAGCAGTCATCCTGTAATTTGCACAATAAATGATGCGTATTCTCTTTCGCCTTCCGTAAGGAGCGTATTCAGGCTTGTGAAATTTGACAGGATAAAAGAGGCCGAGATAGTAAGGTTTATAGAGAATTTGTGCAGGGAGGAAAAAATAAGCATACAGCGCCGCGACATGGAGCAGCTCGCAAAGACATGCAATGGCGATATACGCTCCTTGTTGATAGATCTTGAGATGCTGAAATTGGGCTTCAGGCATGGCGGGTTTAGGGACGTCGAGGATAATGTGTTCAGCACGCTGCGAATAATATTCAAAAGCATGCGCATAGAGAACAGTCGCATAGCGCTCAGGAACTCCGAGAAGAGCGTAGAAGACCTTTTCCGATGGATCGAAAGCAACATAACGGAAGAGTACACTGATATAGAAACAATAGCAATGGCGCTCAACTATCTGTCCAAGGCAGACGTGTTCCGTTCAAGGATAATAAAACGTCAGTCATGGAGCCTGGAAAAATACTTCGCTGGCCTGTCCGTCTATGGCACGTCTCTCGCAAAGACAAAGCCTTCCCTGCGTTTCGTATCTTACAAGCCACCGCTTTATTTTGCAGGTAGTGACAAGGCGCTCGGGAAGCTTGCCAGTGCACTGCACGTCTCAAGGAAGCAGGCCGTTGCATACATACCAATAATCAGAATGCTCGCAAAAAATAGCAGCAGGCTATGCGAAGAACTTGGCATGGGTGACGGTGAAATAGATGCGGTTATTGGCTAGTCGATTATTTCCGATGCGTCCTTTCTTGTGGTAAAGTTGTATATGACCTCATCGTTAGAGGCCATCAATATATCAAAATTGACCCTGTTCGGGCTGCACTGCACAATGACATATTCAAGGCTGAGCAGTATGCCGCGTGCTGCCATTCCCTGCTGCGTTAGTGTCCTGAACCCGTCCAGATTTGTGGTCAGGTTTATACAATTGCCAGGTGAAGTGGGTGTGTTGGCAACCACATTGTCAAGTTCGCGGTTTATGTTGTAGAAATAATGGTCGTTATTTATTGTAGCCGAGGCGGACGAATCTATCACGAAATAATCCCTCAGCAGCAGGGAAATGCCAAGAAATACGCTGGATGCCACAACAGCCGATATTATGAACCATTGGCCTTTCATTACAAATCCCTTTCTTGTAAGAAAGGTCTTTGTATGCCCCAAAGAACATGGGATTCTAAAGACCTTATCTTCAATATATTATTT
>CAYJUT010000080.1:0-3982 GCA_964373415.1 uncultured archaeon
CTTTCGCTGCGGCTTCCCTCATAGAGGTTAGCCTCGCCACGAGAAAAAACTCCCTGCCCCGTTTTTCGAAACGGACGACGGGTTGGTCTCTCTTGCGAGAGCTTTAACCGTCTAACTATAGCTACCTGGTTTCAGGCTCTTTTCAGCACCTTTTATGGTTGCTTTTCAGTTTTCCCTCACAGTACTAATTCTCTATCGGACTCACATAGTATTTAGGATTAGCTCTAGATGAGAGCCATATTCTGACAGGTTATTCGGCCTGTCATACTCCGGATACCTGCCATTCACCTTTCTGCCTTCTCTTACGGGGCTATAGTGTACAACTAACTGACTAAAATTCGGTTTAATTTTTCCAGTTTAACTGGATGATAAGAATGAATTGTTTTGCAAAACAACCTAACAGATTTTCTATCTGTTATCCTCAAACAGAAAATAGGTGTTTTTCTATTTTTGGTTTTAACTGTTATTCTATTGCTTCTAATTCCATGACTTAGAAGCATAGTTTTTATATCATTTATAGTGAACCCACAAAAGAATCTGGACATGAATTTGTGGGTTCACATATAGCTCACAAGGAAATAATATCTTATTTGTTTCCTTGTAGAGCTATAACGGTGGACACTCATTGGGAATATTCCAACACTGATATAATGCAATATTCCAAGCATTCCGTAAATGTCCATCGATGTTGCCCTCCGCATCAAAAAATCCACTTATATAATGGGCCTGCATTTCTTTATTTGAAATCTTGATCACTGCAGGTGTCAACCATTTACTTTGCGGACTTTCGAAGCCAGAAACTTGTTGCAGTTTTTGTATAAATTCCTTATTTCCTAATTGCAGTCGCCAGTAAACCTTCTGGTTCCTATCAATCTTTTGAAAAATAGGTTTTTTACCAGAAAGCTCCTGAAGCATATCTGAGATGTTACATAACCATTCTTTGTTATTGCTGTAAAATTCTAATCTTCCATTTGTTATGCAACCATCTCTCAATGCACCGAGCAAATACACAATTTCTGCTTCATTTATATTTTTGTTTTCTATTGAGTTTTGGATTGAAATTGAATCCATAATTAAACCTAGGCGAAGCAACCTTATCTTGATTTCGCTTCTGGCGAAATGAAAAATAAAGTTGCCGAGCCAAGTCAGCTAGCTATATATCACCCTTTACCGCGATGCTTTCCAGCACACTTCAGATCAGCAGACGAGGCGAGACACAGGTCCGAACCCCACATCCGCGCTTCCTCTCAGAGCGCGTTCGGTTTGTCCTCTACCGGTTTCAGTCGCCCTTACTTACGGCATCACTGTTGTTTTCTTATCAGGTATAGTTGAGATAGAATACTATTTAGTTTTTCCCAATCACCAAATTTAACAATTCCTATTACGCTAAAGTACTTAGAAAAACATTTTTCTGCTTTTTCATAATCATTGCATGTAATAATAAACTTGTTATCCGATTTCTCTAAAACTTTTAGCCACCTCTGAATTTTATAATTCCAATAAGCATCATCACTTCGTCCTAAATGTTCTATAAAAATATTTTTATTATCCCTGAATCCAAAATCGGGTACTATCCAAGTATTTCCATCAATCAAAATATGCGTAGGTTCATAAACAACATCAAAACCCCAGTCATAAAGTCTTTCTAGAATTTTCTTTTCTTCCTTAGATCTAACTTTGATGCCAATTCGTGTTTTGACATTACGTTTTGGGTTGTTAAGTATTGTTCCCTTAAACCTCCATTCGGCTCTCTTTTCATCGTATTTCTTGTCAAAAATTCCTATTTTCTTTTCGAATGGTATTCTTCTCCAATATGCACTTTTTTCTGCGTTTTTAGAAGAGAATATACCAGATTTTGTGCTAAAGGCTTTCTTACCTCCGCTACTTGCAAAACTTGCCCATATTTTCTTACCATACAGTCTTTCTGTGGTTTTGCGTCCCTTATTTCCTAAAAACCTCATTCTTTCTTTTCCATATTTTCTAACTACATTTCTGCCGCCTATCCTGCTGCCCCATTTATATTCTCTAAATTCAATGTTTTTCGGCATTTGAACGCCACTTTTTTCCATAATAAACTTAATTGCGTCAAGTGGCATCCCGCAAGTCTCTGCCCGCCAGTTTCTTAAACTTCCGGCTGAATAGCCAGTTTCTTCCACAAGAGTTTTCTCAAAATCAGTCCATTTTATATTAAGTTTTTCCCTGGCAAGTTTCAAAAATGCTTTTTGTTGATTTTTCTTGAATAGAGCTCTAGAAAAATTTGGACTGGTGGCCATAATCCAAATATGAACTATGGCCACTAAATAGATTTCTGTTCTCCCAACTATATTTCCTGCGGGTAATAAGATGTTTCAATTCTCCGCGTTCGCTTTCGAGACGTGACCTTCGCCCCATCTCGAATTATTGGGATGTCCCATTCGGCAATGCACGGGTCAATGACTGCATGCGTCTGGCCGTGCCTTTTCGCAGCTTACCACGACCTTCGTCGCCATGTGAGCCAAACCATCCTCCAGATAGCATGGGAGCTAGCTATCTTTACCTCAGAACCCTATGACCGCTTCATGAGTAGAAGGACCAAAGTCAAACGACATCGGCTGTATTGAGGCACACAAATGCGTTATCCTCGTGGCCGACAATTTCGTTTTCCATTAATCCCATCCGCGCTGTGACGCACTATACACTAGTGCGCTGCAATTAAGCAAACTTTTAGTTCGCTGTAATTATGAACTATGACCTATAAGATTTACGCATATCGTGAGGCACTCTTTGCATTGGCACAATATGCTCATATTGTGAATTTGCCACGATGAATGCACGTCGGTCAATTTCCTCGGTTGCCATCCTTCTGTAATCGTCTGCCGTCAGGGCCGGAAGGCCACAACGCACGGCATGTTGGTTTCTTGCCTCGATGTATCCGAGCAGTCTTGCCTGATTGCCCAATGGAAAGGAATCACGGCTTGTCATAATTTTACCTTTGCTCATGTAGGCATCAATAAGATTACGATCCATGTTTTCTGCTCGTTCCTTGTCGGATTTCATTTTACGGCTCTTATATTTTCAAATCCAGAATCAGCACGCATAGGTAGATACTTACTACCACGTTTCGCCAACAACATACCACTTTGTCACTAGCAATATGCCGACTCTGAATAGCTAATACGCTTGTAACTTCAGGTTCGCTCTCGCGTTCCCTCATAAAAATAGCGCAGGACCGTGACCCCGCACAACATCTATATAGCGAATATAAAGTATATAAAGATAACGAATTCTGATGACTTTCGTGAAGTGTATTTTTCAAAACAATTAATCGCGAAACCAATTTATTTAAGCAATCCATGTTAACTCAGAAGAACGGGCTGGTAGATCAACACAGATCCCTTTTGCAAAAAGGTCTCTGTATGCACCAAAAGCATATAGGCCTTCGGCATATGAAGGACCTGGGAGAATGGAAGATCGCTTGCTTTGCAACGAGCTTTCTTAAAAAGAAATCTCGATCAAAGAATCGGAAAAGCAAGAGGCTGCGGGTTCGAGTCCCGTCCAGTCCACTTTTACCAATAGCTAAGGAGCTTATTTAGAAATTCTCCATACCTGTTCAAAGTATTCTCCTATGGAGTTCGCAATTTCTTTTGATTTTATCAAAAATGCAATTGGCTGTGGTGACCATGAAACTATCAGAACTTTGTCATTACAGACATCAACATTGACTGGTATTGGAAAATCAACGTAGCGAATGTTAAGAAATTTAGCCTTCTTTGAAAATTTTGAGTGTAGATATTCCTTGTTACATATACCCCTATTATGTTTTTTCAATGCTTTTGAAAACTTTGAGATACTGTTATAGAATATATCCGATTCCTTTTCATATTCCTTCTTATGAATATAGAAGAATAACCATTCGCCGCTCTTGAATTCTGAAAGCAATTTGGTGTACGCTGATCTCAGCCCATTTAAACCTACAAAAATTTCAGCGTCTTGCTCAGGCTTA
>CAYJUT010000081.1:0-3971 GCA_964373415.1 uncultured archaeon
AAAGAAGTCTTTTGGCGACTCAAGTTGAGCAGAGCTCAACTCCGAGTTAGTCGCAGGTTTTAAGGGCATTTCATCCGTTGCATCACAATAAAACCTTTATTATTTCCTCGATGGCTATATACTTATGACTAAACGACTCAGACAAGAGAAGGACGCCCTTGGCGCAGTGCGAGTTCCTTATAACGTCTATTATGGGGTTCAAACCAAGCGCGCCACAGATAATTTTCGCATCAGTGGCATCAGAATAAACAACAATTTTGTAAAATCTTATGCCATTATCAAGAAGGCTTCCGCAAAATCGAACCTAAGATTGGGCAAACTTAACAAAAAAATGGAAAAAGCAATTAGCAAGGCCTGTGACGAACTCCATAGAGGGAAACTCATTTCGAATTTCGTTGTAGATGTTTACCAGGCCGGCGCCGGAACGTCCACCAACATGAATATAAATGAAATAATAGCCAACCGGGCCAACGAGCTTCTTGGTGGTCGGCTAGGGAAATACAAATTCATCAATCCGCATGATCACATTAATATGTCACAATCGACAAACGACACCTTCCATGCATGCGTGCACATAACTGCTTACGGAATGATCCAAAACTTATTACTGGAGATGGACAAACTGGAAAAAACCCTAAAACAAAAATCAAATTCTTTCAAAAAAATCGTCAAGGTTGGCAGGACACACCTTCAGGACGCAGTTCCTATAACATTGGGCGATGAATTTTCCGGATATGCATATTCAATAGATGAATGCAAGAAACATCTCAAAACAACGTCTTACTATTTGCTTGAATTATCATTGGGCGGCACTGCTGTGGGGACTAAGATTAGTGCCGGTGAAAAATATTCCAGGATCATAATAAATGAATTGAACAGGCTGACAAGGACAAAATTCAAAAAGGCAGGCAATTTTTTCTGTATGCAACAAAACCAGAACGCAGAGATCGAAGTAAGCGGTGCACTCAAATCGCTTTCAGTGGCTGTCAGCAAGATATCAAATGACATCATACTCATGAGTTCAGGCCCTAATGCCGGAATTTTTGAAATAAGCCTCCCGGCAATACAGCCAGGCTCTTCTATGATGCCCGGGAAGACAAACCCATCGATATGCGAGATGATGAATATGGTTTGCCTGCAGGTAATTGGCAACGACGTAACAATTACCGAAGCGGCCCGGTCAGGTCAACTGGAACTAAACGTTTACATGCCTCTAATAGCTCACAACCTACTTTTTTCTGTTGAAATACTGACGAACGGCATCCGGGCATTTAGGGAAAAATGCGTAAGGGGCATAGAGCCGAACAAAAGAAAAATCAAGGAACATCTTGAAAAAAACGCACTAATAGCGACGGCTCTAATTTCTCATATCGGTTACGACAAGACGGCTGAAATAGTTAAACGTGCTTACAAGGAAAACAAGTCAGTCAAGGAAATAGTTTTGAGCATGAAAATTATGCCATCCCAAAAGCTCGATAAAATACTTGATACTAAAAGACTTGCCAAGGGCTGAGTGAGGTTAATTTGTGCAATTATTCATTCGCTGGGCTCGTAGCTGTGCTTGGCTGCTGGTTTGGTTCTGTGTAGACTAATGGTAAGATATTAGTGGTTGGCCTGTACTTGTTAAAAAAAATAGTTTTATAGGGCTCGATTCTACTTCTATGAATTACGCTGTTACGAGTTTCTTTTTCTCTTTAATAGCCCCAGACTTCAGAAATTCTGCATCTATCCGTCTTGCAAAATTATGCAGTTCCGCAGCAACAGGTGAATCGCTGTTAAACATGTACATTTTTGCCTTGCCTTCTGTTCTTGTATATTTAATAAACCCGTTTTTTACAAGATGCTTTACAGTACTCTGAAGGGTCCTGTGGCTGACTCCCGTGGCTTTTTGCACGTCTTTCAGTGAGTAATCCCAAAACTGATGAAGCCTAAAGAAGTCCAGTACTACAGGCAAAGGTTTATTGCCGAATATGTGCGTTAATCCCATGCTAATCGCAATAAGTTATAAATACTAGAGTATTTAAAGTTAACTTTTTAATTATAAATCATGCAGAATTTTTCGCAGAAAGAATTGGCGCAAATGAAGGCAGAAGTATTTATTCTCGACTGGATGTTAAGCAACAGGATTGGCAGGCATCAAACGACGTTTGAAAATATGGTAAGGCGCGCTCCGCCAGACAATAAATATGGGGATAAGGCGAACAAGGCTGCACTGGAAAATCTTATCAGGCGCGGGTTTATCAGCACAAAAAGAAAACACTATGGTATTCACATATCTCTTATATCTCACAAAATAGACGAAACACTAAATTACATGAAGGGTCTTGAACAAAAGATACGGGAGGCGTAGGGCTCGTAGCTGTGCTTGCTTACGGGTTAGGTTCTTCGTAGACCAATCGTAGGCTATGGGTGGTTGGGGCGTGGTCTACAAATTACTGCTGATATAGTGGTTTAAATTGTGAAATAATATTTTATTTCTTCTTGTTTTGATTACTTTCTAAAAATCCACAAGCCCAGCAAGCTAGTGCCAGTCCGGCTAAAATTAACCATACTGCTGAGATTGTTACATGAAAAGTATGCGCTATAACATATGGTGCTCCAAAGAGAGCTCCACCAGAATCCTCACCGACCACCAAAGTAGCAAAATTGCCAGCTTGCCAAGTCCAATAGTATATAATAAAGGTCAATACTGTAAAGACAAGTGCAAACGTCCACCATTGTCTTCTATTCATATATAATCTTTTACTTTTCAAGGCTTAAAAGAATTCTTATCCTACTAAGCTCATCTGAGAATACATAGGAGAATACATAGAAAAATTGAAAGGCTTTATATCGATAAGCGTTATGTAGCGGAATCAATATGAACTTTATCACAATAGACTTTGAAACAGCGACATCAGATAGAGATAGCCCTTGCGAAATAGGTTTAACTTTTGTCAAAGGTAGTAGAATTATTAATACGAAATCTTGGCTTATTAAACCAAAATGCTATCCAGAATTTGACGGGTTCAATATTTCAATGCACGGTATAAAACCTAAAGATGTCGCTAAAGAGCCGGAATTCGACAAGCTCTGGAAAACTGAATTAAAGGCGCTCTTCAAGAACCAATTTTTCATAGCCCATTATGCAGGCTTTGACTTTAGTGTACTGCGCAAGACGCTGGAAACATATAATATTCCTTTTCCAGATTTACAATATTCATGTAGCTACATTTTTTCTAAAAGGGTGTGGCCAAAATTGCTTTCATACGACCTACAATCTCTCTGTAATCTGAACGAAATTTCATTCAAGCATCACCGTGCAGGCGAGGATTCATTGGCATGTGCAAAGCTTTCCTTGAAAGCATTCAAATTGGCAGGCGTGAAGAATACTGATGACTTCCCAAGAAAACTTGGGACTTCAGTTGGAAAATTATTTACTGGAGGTTACAGACCATCAGAAACAAAACGGGCGTACCAAAGTGCAGCTTCAATTGTTGGCGACTCTTCAAAACATAATCATGAAAGCATTTTCTACGGAAAGTCTGTTGTTTTCACAGGAACACTTTCTTCGATGGTAAGAAAAGAAGCACACCAAATTATTGCAAATATTGGGGGCACAAATTCAGACACGGTTACAAAGGAAACTGATTTCCTAATTGTCGGGCAACAGGATTTCAGACGTGTTGGTGAAGACTGTATGAGTCGAAAACAAGAAAAAGCTCAGAAACTGCTAGATAACGGTGTAACAATAGAAGTGATGTCTGAGGCGGATTTCTTGCGCAATATTTAACCATTTGAAAGTGCTTTTAAGTTTATTTTACAATATCTTCTTTCTATAGGGCTCGTAGCTGTGCTTGCTTACGGGTTAGGTTCTGCGCAGTTTAATCGTACGCTACTGATGGTTGAATTGCAGCACGTCAAAATTTTAACTTAACAACCACTTCCAAATTGGTACTACTGCAATTTTCTTGTTTGCAACTGATAATTCA
>CAYJUT010000082.1:0-3906 GCA_964373415.1 uncultured archaeon
ACAGTAGGGCTTTTCTTTAATACTTCTTTTCCAAGGTTTTCTTCCCAAGAAGCTCCGTTGAAATGCTCAAAGAAAAGCAGCGACGTAGACCTATACGTCTATTGACGTATAGGTCAGCTAGGAGTATTGTGGGAACACAATACTCCTCACGTCGCTGCTTTTCACTAGGTTTTCAACAGAGCCTCCCAAGAAAAGCTTAAAGAAAGAGGGTTACCTGAACTTCCTCTTTTCCCATTCCTGGGCCTTGCCTTTGTCCACAGCGGCTTTGCTAAGGAAGCCGTGTTTCTCTTCAGGAACGCTCAATAAGCCTTCCAACGGGTCCCATGCGTGCTCGCGCATAGCCACGAGCTGGCGGGCGTATACGGCTGTATTGGCAGCTGATATGCCAAAGAACTCTGGCGGCAGCGTGTTCGGTTCTATGTCTTTCTCCAGATAGGCCGTTATCTGGCGCAGCGCCTGGACGCTGTCCTCGAAAACCTCATTCGGAAGGCGCCCTTGCCCGGTTCGTCCGCCACCCCTTTCGAACATTATGTAGCCTTTCTTCCAGCCCCTCTTCTTCATCCAGTATAGCCAGCGGTATATCTGCTCCTGCGCGAGAGAGCCACGTGATACAGGTATGTGGGCAGTGCCGCCGTAAGGGACAGGCTGGCCTAGGTGAAACAAGAATATCATCTTCCCAAAGTCATTGGGAAGTTCCGGAATCAGTTTATCGGGGTCGATCTGTTGTGAAACCATATGCTCGAAGTCTATTGTTATCATGACATGAGGCGAATTGATCTGCTTCATGGTGTAATAGAAGTGACGCGGGTCGAACAGCCTGTAGAGGCCTTCGGCGCCTTCTCCTGATTCAGGATTCTCTAAAAGCAGATAAAGTCCCTCCTTCTCGCACCATTCCTTGATGCTCATGCCATTCAGGTGCTCTATGTTAGCAGGATTATCCTTAAGCGTCAGGTGGCCTTCTATGTATTTTGACGCAACAGCCGCGCAGAACCTGTTCTCGTTTTTGAAGTAAAGACTTTCGGGCTCCTTGCCCTCTGCGATGTTAGTCCAAAGCGGGTCGTTCTTTATTTTCATCCAGTGAGCAACTACGTGATATGCCCCCCATTCACCATCATCCAATTGATATTTTTCTTGTTCTTCGTCCCCCAATTCGAGCCATACATCAAAGATAAAGTCGTACGTATTTGTCTCACGATCTACTTCTTCCATTATGGCCTGTTGTTCTCTGCGCTCTATGCCTTCCTTTATGGCCTTCTTTTCTTCTTCAGTCATATTTGGATATCTTTCTAACTCTCGTTTGTATGCCTGCTCTGCCCGATTTTTCAAATCTTTCAGCTTATCATTGCGACGTTTCTGTACGGCTTTTCTAAAAGCTTTACTACCGGTAATTGTGCGTGCTGGAATATGCTGCTTTACTTCGTCATACAGCTGTGTGTTGCCTTTTATGATATTCTGTAAACCTTTTCCATACGGATCTACAACCGGATAGAAGTATCCCTGCGTCCTGTGCTGGGCTTCGGTAAAGGAGATAAGCTGCTTGTTTGAGAAATGGATGTTAACATAAAAGAAGCCATATTTGGCTGCGAATCTCACTGTCTGACAAAGACGCCGGTGTGTCTGATCCCAGATGCGCTTCTCGGCCGAGTCAAGAGCCATTAGTTCGCCGATTTCGCCATGTAAGCCAGCGAACATGCCAAGTTTTTCTTTCATGCGTCTTATCTGGTCTTCTATCTCAGGCTCGTAAAATTCGGCTACCGTCTCAAGGTCAACCTGAACGAAGCGAATACCACCAGTAGCGCCTAGACCGCCTATTTTCTGGGCTAATCCTAGAAGAGCAGGATCCTTGCCTATTCGCCAGAACCCTGTTGATATGCCTACTTCGTAAGGCGGCTTGTTCTCTTCCTCAGTCTTAAAATTCAATAATGCCATCAAAACACCTAACCAAGACGGAACGGACCACGCGAAAACATTAAGGCCGTCACTTTTACTCTATTCATATTTCTCAATATCCCTATTTCTCACACTATTTATTTCGCAGGTATGCCGCACTTCTTCTTGACAAAGTCAATTATCGGTGCATATCGTTCGGCCGCGCATCGCGCAAGGTATATCTTTGCTATCCTGTCGTTGAAATCACGCTCGTAAGGGCCTTTTTTTGAGAATTCCATTTCTATAGAAAACCAGTCGAAGAACTTCTTTATCGGATTTGTCTTGTCCTCGTCATGTTTCTGGCGCTTGCCCCCTGGCGGTTTGTATACGCCAAGCAGCTTGTCTATGTGGTTCTCAACGTCCTGCTGACGTGCCTTCAGTTCCAGCATCTTGCAGAAAGCAGCGTTCTGGCTCATAAGAAACATGTTGACATCGAACACACCGTTCTCGAGCTCATCGCCTGTAGGCATTCGTATATTCGTCTTGTTCAGCGTTATTTTGAAGAAAGAATAATACGGTTTGTGCGGCGTCAGCCATCCATTGCCCTGCATCTCCTTTTTCTGCTTTTCCACCCACTCTTCTGTTATCCAGGAATATTTGTTTATGAGACCCCACTTCTTGCCGAATATCAGATGCTTTTTTGTCCAGTCATCGTCAGGCTCCAGTTTCTTGTAGGCTATCAGCTTCGCCGTCATTTCTGCTTCGTTCTTGTAAAGCTCGGGCACGATGAAGTCCTTCCAGACGTAAAGCACTATCTCTGCAGAAGACGTCGCCACGCCACCACTTGTTATAAAGGATGTTGAAATGACATTCCGCACGCCTGGTCTTGACAAACCTTCTTCTATCAGCTTGTGGCGGGCTATGAACGGCTTCAGCCAATCTTTGTACTGCTTTACTGATGCGTCCCTGGCTTGGACAAGCTCATTGATACGCATGTAGCGTGCCTTTATTTCAGGGCCGAACAAGTCCTTCCATTCCTGATACAGCTTGTTCTTTGTTATCAATACAACTGCCTCTGCTTTGGATACGTCGAGTTTTTTCATTACCTTGTCCGGATCCATATCATCGTCGCTCATTCGGACAAAGTCTGTTATCAGCGTTGGCCAGCGGCTCACTATGCTCCTCATCGATATTCCCTCGCCGGTGTGCATGTCAACCTGGTCTATGAAAACGGCCTTCAGCGAATGGTTGTCCACGCGCGCCTCTCGCTCTTTCCTTAACTTCTCTTTTTCCTTGTCGTCAGCAGTATCCTCGTAGAAACATAAATCATCCATCTGCTCGTCCTGATGACCATGCTCCTCTTCCCGTTTTTCAAGTTTTTTATCTGTTTTGATAAGTTCTTTCGGAGTCTTGTAACCCAGATAGTGCAAGAATTCAAGATAACGGCGCTTGTCATGCATGAGCAATTCCATATCGGCAACGGACTGCGACACGGATACAAGCCCCTGCTTTATCTTGCCTTCGAGTTCCTCCTTCTGCTTCTGAGTCAGCTGGTAATATTGCGCGTGCACCGGCGAAACTTCTATCCATTCGTCGGCTTTTTGGACCAGATACTCCCACTTGCCGAGCTGGAATGTCAAAGCATAATAAATTCCGGCAACAGAACCCGGCGGCCCTGTGAAATCAATTGCCTGGCGTGCTTCGTAAGGGCCCGCTACAACCACGTGACCTATCCATGGCTTGCCGGCCGTGGTAAGCTTGGCTATATCCCCTGGCATATCACCCCGCAGCTTTTGCCTGCTCAGGTCGTCTAGCAGCCATTTTCCTTCCTTTTCTTTCTTTCCCATGAAATCACTCAGACGAATATCAAATATAGCAACATTTAAGTTTGCCAAATTCACGTGATGATTAATTGATGTTCAGGTCAATTAAAGTTTTCTCTGATGAAAAACCAAGACGGGCAGACATTTCTAACTGAAGAATTTAGCTCTGTAGAAATGCTCAATGAAAAGCCACAGGAAGGGTATCATGAACACA
>CAYJUT010000083.1:0-3841 GCA_964373415.1 uncultured archaeon
GATAACTAATGTTAAAATCGTGAAAGGGTACTTTGATTTCATGCTACTTCATCCTTGAAAACTTTCAAAACTCTATTTTTAATTTCAAAAAATTCTTTTTTCAGCCGTGTATCGACTGTTCTAGGCCTTTTTAATTTTACATTAATTATTGCCTTGACGCTTGCTGGTCTCTTTGAAAAAACTACAATCTTATCAGCAAGGAAAACTGCTTCGTCTATATCATGCGACACAAAAATAATTGTTTTCTTTTTCTTTGACCATAACCACAATAACTTTTCTTCCATTTTTATCCTATTATCGTAATCTAAAGCCGAAAAGGGCTCGTCCAGCAAGAGAAAATCAGGATCGTAAGCCATTGATCTGGCTATCGCCACTAACTGTTTCATGCCGCCAGATAACTGATACGGATACTTATTTGAGAAATTCAACAAGCCTACATCGCGCAAACATTGCTTCGCTATTTTTTCTCGTGTACTTGTATTTTTTATAGTTCTCTCTATCGGGAGTTCAACATTTTTCAAAATAGTTCTCCACGGCAACAAAGATTCGTGATAATTTTGAAAAACAAAACCAATTTTCGTTTCATCTACAGACTTCCCATCAACTTTTATATCACCTTTGTCCGCATCTTCGATACCACCAAGTATATTTAAAAACGTAGTTTTGCCAGCACCATTTGGACCAAAGATTACTAAGAATTCGCCGTCATTAATTTTTAGATTAATATTGTTAAGGACTTTTAATATTTTATCTTTGTACAAAAATGATTTTGACAAATCTTTGATATAAATTTGTACCATAATAGTCACCAATTTTATAATTATTCGAGGCGTAGAATAAGGTTTGAAATATTAATTTGACTTTTCAGTTCACCTTCTCTATAAAGAAGATCTGCCAATCCTTGAACAGCGCTTATATTTATTTCATTCACCTTTGAATATCTTGGCAAATCTTGCTTTTGTGCGATACCCTCGTCCAAGTTTGTATATTTGGCTAAAATTTTCTTTGACTCTACTGGATTCTGTTCTATAAAATCTATAGCTTTGTTAGTTATCGTGATTAATTTTTTTACCACATCTCTATTATTATCATAAAATTTTGTTGTAGTGACACTTGATGTGAACGGTAATTCTGCAATATGATTCGCAATAGGCTCCTTTTCTATAATTTTTGCTATATTCTTTTCTACACCTATAGTTGCCAATGGTTCTAGAACGAATATTGCATCGACAGACATGCTTTCTAAAGCTTGTAATTGTATAGATGGACTTATTTGTATAATTTCCAAATCCTTTGTTGTTAAATTATAATCAACGAGAATTAAGCGAGTTAGCAGCAAAGCAGTTGAACCTTGAAATATTCCTAATCTTTTATTCTTCAATGATAGAATATTTGTAAAATTTGAATCTTTTTTCACGAGTATTGCAGAAAGTTGCTTGTCTTTTTCAAATGGTGCTACTGTAAATATTTTAAATTGTCCTGGAATTTTTTCTTCTATCGAAAATAGTATAGGCAAATTAACACCGCTCAAACTTGCATCCAATCTGCCAGCTAATAGTGAATCGACAATTGTATTTGTCGATTCAAAATTCTCTATAGTTACATTCAAACCTTGCTCGACAAAGTAGCCATTTTCGACAGCTATAAACAAAGGCAAGTAAAACACATGAGTCCTATAGCCTATTCGAATTTCTGTTAGCTCTTCCATTGAACTTTTATTTGGTAAAATTATTATGGCGCTAGCTATTGCTACAAAAATCAAAATCAATACGAGTATTTTGTTCCCCCTAACCACATTCATAATTGTTACTTTAAGGTACTCCTATGTAATAAATCTTTGTTGTAATACTATATAACAACATTTAAGCTTTTCGCCTTAAGATGAAATATGGTTGAAGAGGTTCTTAGAGAAGTTCTAGCTGGAAATGAAATAAGAGTTTATTTAACGTTACTCAAACTTGGCACAGCGACTGCTGGCGAGATAACTAAAAAGAGTGGTGTGAATAGAACAAATGTTTATGATGCACTGGACAAATTACTCTCAAAAGGTCTGGTTAGTTTTGTAATAAAATCAAATATAAAATATTTTACAGCTGGCGACCCTACAAAGATTTTAGAAATGTTAAAAGAGAAGGAAATGAAAATAAAAACCAGTAAAAAGAAAATTAATAGAATACTACCTGAATTATTGCGTATTTATAAAATAACAGAAATAGAGCAGGAAGTCAATTTATATACCGGTAAAGAAGGTATAAAATCTTTACTTGAAGATGTGATAAAAACAAAAAATGATATATTCGTATTCGGTGCCGAGGGTAAATTCAAGGACTTATTCGGGTATTATTTTAAAAATTGGCAAAAAAGGAGGAGAAAAGAAAATTTAAAAATAAATATAATTTATAACGAGTCGGTACGTGACAAAAGAACAAAAAAAGATATGCCATTATCTAATATGAAATATATACCTAAAGAATACGAATCCCCAGCTACTACTTTTATCTATGACAATAAAGTTATGATAATTATGTGGTCTGGACTACCTTTTGCAATTTTAATAAAAAGCTATGAAATTTCAAGAAGTTATAGAAATTTCTTTAATCTGTTATGGAAGATTGCTAAAGATTAATCAGAATCCTCGTCTCCTGCTCATGAAACGCAACAGGAGAGGCGTAACCACTATGGTAATCACGACGAACGCGATGACTATGCTGTAGACCTGCTGCGTTATTATCGCGGCTGTCAAAGCGATTTGTGATATCACCACTGCGTACTCTCCGCGCGGGACCATGCTGGCGCCCAATAACCTCTGTTCCCTTTTTGCAAACCTGTAGAAGCGGCTGAACCACCCTATGCCTATAAATTTTGCAAGTGCCGCGACAAGCACTAACAGCAGGATGATTTCTATATTCGCCTGCAGTGCAGCCAGGTCCATAAGGATTGCAGAATATGCAAAGAACAAAGGTATGAAAAAGCCATGGCCAATCGTGCCGATGCGCGGTTTGATTACTGACTCTGTTAGTGAAGACTTGCTCATGGCCATGCCTACCAGAAATGCCCCGGTCACGCCTGCTATCCCGACCTGCTCGCTCAGGAATGCTACAGCAAAGATAATCACCAGTGGGATAGCAATCAGCATGTGCTCGTCCCTCATTACTTTGAACAGCTCGAGGAAGCGGCCGATTGCAGCTGCGCCCACAGTTAATATCGCGAGGAAGAAGCCAAGGACAATAAAGAAAAGCGCCACCACAGCCCATAATTGCACAAAGCCGAACGTAAAATACGTTGTAAGAAGGGATAGCGCAAGTATGGCTATCACTTCGTCGGCCATGTCAACAGCCAGCGCTAGTTCATACACGCGCGTCTTTATCTCGCCTATGTCCGCCAGCGAGCGCAGCGTGATGGCCGTGCTGGTCGACAGGATAGCTATGCCCAGGAATATTCCGGTGTTGACGCTGTTGAAAAATAAGTAACCAACCAGAAAGCCCGCCACAAAAGAAAGAACCGCCCCGGAAACCGCCAGAACACTTCCTTTGTAAATATCTTTCTTTACGTCGTCAAATCTGGTGTTCAGCCCGATGAGGAACAGCAAAAATAATATTCCGAAGCCTGCTATCTGCTCAAGAAAAAGGTCAGGCTTTATGACTAAGGGCAAAGGCCCTAAAATCAGCCCCGCCACCACTTCGCCTACTAGTGAAGATACGTGCAGCCGCTCTGCTATCTCGCCCAGTATCTTTGCGAATATCAGTATGAGCGCTATGTCCAGAAGCAGGATTACGTCAAGGGCTATAATTATCGGTTATTTGTGTATAACCATGGACGAGATATAAAGTTTAGTATATTG
>CAYJUT010000084.1:0-3791 GCA_964373415.1 uncultured archaeon
TCAAACTTTAATATGCAGGCTCTGCTCATGGATGCTTATTCCTTCTGTTTGCATTTCCGGCAGAAGCATGTTCTTTACAAGCATCAGATATAATTTATAATACGACTTATTTAATTGTTTCATGATATACTTAACCCTATGAAATGCGTTTTGGTTCACTATGGAGAAATAGGCATCAAAGGCGGTAATAGGCAATATTTCGAGAAAAAGCTCGTGGATAATATAAAGCGCTCTGTAAAATGCCGCGTTGAACGCCAGAGAGGCAGGATAATTCTAAAGGATGTAAAGGTAAACGAGGTTGAAAAGCTGGGCAAGATAGCCGGCATATCGTCTTACTCTATAGCCGAGGAAGTCACGCTCGATATGGCAAAGATAAAGAAGGCAGTTGCCGCTGCGGTCAAGAAGAACAGGGAAAAAACTTTCAGGATCACAGCACGCCGCTCGAACAAGTCATTCAAATATAATTCTGTGGAGCTCAACAGGCTTCTGGGCGGGGTCGTGATAAAGGCAACAAAAATGAAGGTGGACCTGCACAATCCCGACATAGAGATATTTGTGGAGATAGCCGACAAGGCCTATATTTATGCGGAGAAGATTTCGGGTATAGAGGGCCTGCCCGTCGGCACGGCAGGCAGGGTTGTTTGTCTTATTTCCGGGGGCATAGATTCGCCTGTCGCGGCTTACAGGATGATGACGCGCGGCTGTCGTGTCGTCTTTGTCCATTTCCATAACTACGATCCGTTCAAGAGCAAAATCGAAATGCTGGTCAAGATAATGTCTTCGTACCAGAATAAATCGGTTCTATACTTAATTCCATTCAAGGAAGTCCAGCAGGAGATAATAAAGAAGACCATGAATAGCAGTAAGTATCGGATGCTTCTCTACCGCAGGCTGATGATGCAGATAGCCGAACAGATTGCTAAAAAGGAAAAAGCTCTCGGCCTCGTGACGGGCGACAGCGTAGCTCAGGTAGCAAGCCAGACGCTCCAGAACCTGAACGTAATATACGAGACGATAAAGCTTCCGGTATTCTCGCCTCTGATAGGCTCAGGTAAAAATGAAATAATCAATCAGGCAAAACACATAGGCACTTACGAAACCTCAATAAGACCGTATACGGACTGCTGCTCAGTGCTGATCGGCAAACATCCCGCAACGCATGCAGATGTCGCAACAGTCAAGAAGCTTGAGAAGAAGCTGAGAATAGCCTCGCTTGTGAAGAAGGCGCTGAAGAAAGCAGAAGTTGTAAAGATCTAGTTCAATTTCATTTCACAAATTCCACATGCTCCATTTTCTCGAAAGTGCTGTCGCCTGTTGGGAATTTGATTTTATTTTCTGTGGCGAAAACATATCCCATGCAGTTATAGTTAACCCAGTAAAGATTTCGGACATGATTTACTGGGTTCACATATAGCTCACAAGGAAATAATATCTTGTTTGTTTCCTTGTAGAGCTATAACGTAGGAAAGTCCTTTATTTTTATTAAAAGATTCACTTTAAGAGCTGGGAGGGAGAGTTGAACTCCCCTATCCGGCTACCTACATTCTTTTTCGCAAGCGCTTTTGGAGCGAGCGAGAAAAGGGTTTACTGCAGGCCGGCGCATGGCCGATCTGCCATCCCAGCGATTGGATAAAATTTACTTGCCAACCTTTTAATTATGAGATAAGGAACCTAGGTTCCTTATAATCCTCCTGTGTGCGGCTCGCTTCCCCTGCGGGTTCGGTGAGGTTTATGAAGAACCCGCAGTATCCCCGCTCGCCGCTGTTTGTGAGATAGTTTGCTGCACATCCCTTATGACTTCTACGTGATGCCGCGCTTCCTGATTTTTTATGTAGTTATCCGCAGTTTCCATCTCCACACCAACCGACTCGTGATGCTCATGGCCAGACCAGAAATGCCTGTCAGGATACAGCTTTAGAAAGTTCGGCTTTTCTTTGAAGATTCTTATAGCCGAACTTCTTTTCAGCATTATCTTGGCTGTTTGTTTTGAGTAGCGCTTCGGCACGTCCACACGAAAATGTACATGCGTCCCACCAAAGCCTATCGGGCCGAACTTGAAACCAAACTTCTCGTTTTCCCGAAGACCTGCTTCGCAAATTTGCTGATGCGATAGTTTGCGAAAATTATTTTTGCGCTTGTGCGTCACGAACATGAACAGTGTCCAGTCGTTTCTTGTGTCGATATTATGCCTTTTAGAGCTTCCGCTAACAAAGTTACTTAGGTTCATAGAGAACCCTCCTGCGGATTTTGATACGGATGCCGTTTAGGGCGGCATCACTATCCGCACTTTATACATGGATGTGCATTCAGAAAAAGAGCCTCGCTCTCATCTGCGGGTTTTCCCTGAAGTCTGCGAGGTCAAACCCGCAGTATTCCCGCTCGGCAATAAGAAACCATATGGTGAAGTATGAAATATGCGGAAGAATGGAACTTCGAAGGCGAGGGAAGCATTTACGAATCCACGAAAGGTGCTGTAAATAATTTTATCAGGTATATGAAGGGTCAGTCGAGCCTCAAGCAGAGCTTCGGCGCGATATTTCTCAGCATAATAACCAGTGTATTGGCCGGTTTGTTTCTTGGCAATCTTAAAGAGACACTGCTTCTGTTGCCGGGCCTTATAATACTCATACCGGGAGCGATGTCAATGCGCGGGAATATATTCGGTGCGCTTGGCTCCCGGCTTGGAACAGCGCTGCATATGAAGCGCATAGACAAATTCACACTGAAAAGCAAGTACATAAAAAACAACATTTACTCGTCAATAACACTGACAATATTCACGTCAATCGCGCTGGCATTCATAGCACGGACAATGCTCCTCCTGTTCGGCATAAAGAGCGCAGGACTGCTGCATTTGATGTTAATATCGTTCATAGGCGGCCTGGCATCAGGCCTGGTCCTGCTTGTAATTACATTTGCGATAGCACTCACAGCTGAAAAAAGAAGATGGGATCCTGACAACGTTACCGCGCCAATGATAACAGCGCTCGGAGATTTTTTCACCATACCGGCTCTCGCGCTCGCAGCCGGCTTCGTAATTGGCGTGCCGACATTCTACATAATGGTCATGTCAGTCATCGTTGGTGCGGTGGCTGTAATAAACCTGGTGATGGTATTCGTGGCTGAAAGCTCACATGACGCCCTTGTGTTCAAGGAAGGGTCGTACAAGAAGATAGTCATGCAGTCGATAATTATAATGCTGTTTGCAGGCACGCTGAGTGCTTCAGCAGGGCTTTTGCTCGAATCAAACCTGCACATAATCATTACAGTTCCCATAATATTGACTTTGATACCCGCATTCCTCGAAGAAGGGGGCAATGTAGGCAGTATATTGTCTTCACGGCTTTCAACACAGCTGAACAGCGGCAGGCTGGACGCAAAACTGGAAATAAACGACGAGATAAAGCACGAGATAATAAATTCTTATATACTGTCGCTGATGGTATTCCCAACAGTGAGCGTCATGGCGTATTTCATTGGCGGCTTCATTGGCATAGGCGGCATAACGCTGCCCGGGCTTTTGTTTAGCGCGACAATAGCAGGGCTTATAGTGACAACAATTGTGATTGCCGTATCGTTTTTTGTGTCAATATTATCATACAAACACAACATAAACCCTGACAATGTCGCAATACCGATAATAACCGGCACGACTGACTTGATAGGCGTGTTCACTCTTCTATATGTGATGCAGCTTCTCGGGATATTAGTGTAATAAAGGAGTCTAGGTATGGTAAAAATTGTAACACTTCAGGAATTTCCTAATGCTGCTAAATTCTGTTCAAACTATA
>CAYJUT010000085.1:0-1162 GCA_964373415.1 uncultured archaeon
GATGCGTCCGCCGGGATTCGAACCCGGATGATCAGCTAAACTTTTTGGGAAAAAGTTTAATCAAAAATTTCCCAATACTTTCTCCTGATTATCTAACCGTGGAAGGCTTATCCCCAATTCTTGGCTGAGATCCTACCGTTAGATTACAGACGCTTTTTCTTGAATATAATGATATTAGCTATTAAAGATTTGATTCTACTTTATTCTTATGCTCATAGACGTCCAGCGCTCCTCCGAGAGAGGCACGACAAAGACTACATGGCTCAACAGCCGCCATTCATTCAGCTTCGGCAACTACTGGAACCCGAACCAGATGCATTTCGGGCTGCTGCGCGTGCTCAATGACGACTGGATAGAGCCCGGCACCGGCTTCGGAATGCACGGCCACGACAATATGGAGATCGTCACTATAGTCCTCGAGGGCGTTTTGCAGCACACGGACACGATGGGCAACAGCGAGGCGATAAACGCGGGCGAAATACAAAGAATGTCCGCAGGCCGCGGACTGCGGCACTCGGAAACGAACCCGTCAAAAAAGGGCAAGGTTCACCTGTTGCAGATATGGATCGACCCCAAGGAGCATGACATCGCGCCCAGCTATGAACAGCGTAAAATCACGTCCGGACGTAACATGCTTGATGTGGCCGTGTCGCCTGATGGGCCTGTTTTCATCAACCAGGATGCCTATTTCCTGATCGGCACGCTTGAAAGAGGCAAGGAAGTTTCTTACAAGCTAACAAAAAGAGAAAATGGAGCCTATATTTTTATCATAAAAGGTGACGTTCATATACAAACATATAACCTGAAAGAAGGCGACGCAGCCGGCATAAAAGATGCGGATGAAGTAAAGATAAAGGGCGTTGAAAACTCGCAGGTGCTGCTGATAGAAGTTCCAATGGAATAGATTCTAAATTTAGCCGTATCCACCATCTACCTTCAGAGTGCTTCCTGTTATATAACTGGCATCTTCCGAAGCCAGAAAGAGTATGACTTTTGCAATTTCTTCGGGTTTTGCAAACCTTTTCATGTAAATTTTTTCTGTCCCTTCTTTGACAAATTTCTTTGGAAGATCTTTATTAATGTCTGTATCTACCCATCCCGGGGCAACTGAATTAACATTTATTTCTGGAGCAAGCTCTTTTGCTAGATCCCTTGTAAGAAT
>CAYJUT010000085.1:1262-3773 GCA_964373415.1 uncultured archaeon
ATAGCATTTGTAGAAGATATATTGACAATCTTGCCGCTTTTTTGTTTTTTCATATACGGAACTGCATATTTACAGCATAAAAATGTTCCAATCAAATTTACATCTAGTGTTCTTTTCCACTGGTCAATTGTTCTTTCTGCAAATGGAATGTCAAAAACAATTCCAGCATTATTGACTAAAATATCAATTCTGCCAAATTTTCTAACTGTAGATTCTAGCATCTGTTTTACCTGATCCTCCTTAGACACATCGCATTTTATTGCAATGGCATCTGATCCCAATTTTTAAGTTTCACTGACAACAGAATTGGCTTCTTTTTCCGACTTAAAATAATTGACAACAATCTTGGCCCCTTCTTTTGCGAACTCAATAGCCGTGGCCCTTCCGATTCCCCTGCTGGATCCTGTTACAATAACAACCTTATTTTTGAACTGCAGTATCAGATTTTAGAAGTAATCCTTATAAAACATCCAATGAACTTTAAAAAAGAGTGAAACATGCGACAAATTAATTTTTCATTCCCCAATGTAAAGAAAAGTAGCTGATGTTATGGGTTTGTGTCGCTACAATTTTATTTTGACGTGTTTCCTGATTTCTGCATGTTCCTGCTCGACATGATACTCAAGCTCTGTGCGAGTGTTGAACGTAGTATCGCACCATATGCAAGTGTGCATTGCACCACTCTGTAATAAGCCGGGAAAGGTTCAAGACACTTAAAATCGAAAAAAAGTGTTATTGTCAAGTAAGTAAATGTAAAATTCTACCAGATACAAATCATTGGCCGTAATATTAAAATGCTTGCTACAATAATTCTAAATATGAAACAAGAACTAAAAATTTTAATTTTTATCCTTGCAATATTTGCTGTACTTGGGTGTGTTTCGCAGACACAAACGCAAACACAGGCGCGTCAGGATCTTATAGTCGATTTTACTGAGTATAAAGTACCCTTATTTTCGATAAAATACCCCGCAAACTGGTCGCAAGTGTCCCATGCGGGTTTTGTGGTCGCATTTGAGGACCTGACCGGAGAAAACGAAGCCAGTCTTGCTGTATCAAGAAGCGTACAGGACTCATTCACGCCAGAGTCGGCAGCAATTTCTGAAAAACAATACCAGTCTGCAAATTATCCCGAATATTCTATAATAAGCGAAGGGCTATTGGTTGTTAGTGATAGCGGTGCCTATAAGCGTGTTTATAAGTGGCATGATGCTGAACGTGGAAACATAACCCAAATGAAATTCTGGATCAAAAATGATGATAATGTACTTTATACAATAGTTGCTACATCATTGACTGGCAAATTCCAGGGTTATGAACCAATTTTTACATGGGTGGTTGATTCGTTCAAGATAAATTAAAAGAATCTATTAGAAAGCATTCATTCTATCTTGACGTTTTCCCAGCTTTCTACACGAAAATACGGCTTAGCTTCGGACAGGTTCTTGCCATCTGTTCGGAAGCCAAGCGTGCCCTCTACCCTGCCGGATACTATCTTGCCCTCTTTCAGGCCTTTCATAAGGTCGGCAGAGCCCCGGACGTCTATATAGTATCTGTTGTCGAATGTAAGGATAAAATCGGCGAAGCCGCCATTTATCCGCAGCTGGGAAATAGTACCCTTTACTTCTACGTATTCATTAGGATAGCGCAAACGGTTCTCGTCAAATTCGACCATTCTAGCTCTATATAGTGAACAAATAAATACACATATTTTTAATTAATTTGTTCACTTATAGCGAACAACTTTGTTGTCTCGCTATGATGCGAAGGTTAAAAAAGGTTTTTATGCCAAGACTATAATGGCAGATTACATTGACGGTTCAATTCTTTCGGCAAGTTTTCATGTTCCGGCTTCTATGATGGTTTCTGTTGCCACCAAGTTCTATGAAACATACATGGGCGATCCAATTCCAAACCCGTTTTTGTTCGCAGCGGCTTACACGGTCTTTGTCGACTATACGCGTTATCGCAAGGAATTTCCTTTCAAGATAGAAGATAACCCGGCAATTTTCTTATCGGCTGCCTTTGCATACACGCTGATAGAAAGATGCTGGTTTTGATAGCTGCATAAGTTATGTTTTTATACAAGGAATACCACCTCTCTTTGGACAGGGCATTATTCGTGGTGTTCCTGTATAAAAGAATCCACGTATCTTGCTAGTGGTATTTCACAGAAATATCACATTATCCAGATGGCGGATTCTTTTTATATAACTCTGTGTCGTTACAGGTTCTATGAACATTGTAATACGGGAAACATCGCTGGAAGACGCGGTTGAGGTTCATAACGAGGTGCCCGAATTTGAATCGCACGAGCTTGCGCATTTCTATGAACGAACCGCGGACAAAGAGCGGCTCGTTCTAGTCGCTTATAACGACGACGAACCTGTTGGTTATCTTATTGCTTACGAGCGAGACGGTTCATTTTACTGCTGGTTTGCAGGTGTGCTTCCAGAATTTAGAAAAAAAAGGAATACTGAAAAGGGTGATGAATTATCTTTACGATTGGGC
>CAYJUT010000086.1:0-3694 GCA_964373415.1 uncultured archaeon
GAATGTATTGTTTGGAGAGCAATGAATCTAAGATGAAATGCCCTTAATACCTGCGACTAACTCGAAGTTGAGCTCTGCTCAACTTGAGTCGCCAAAAGACTTCTTTGGAAGTCTTCTGCACGAAGTCGCAGGTTTCTTTGGGCATTTCTTTCGAAGTCTTCCCCTCATCCGCTGGCTAAAGCCAGCGGTTTTCGGAATACTTCAAAATCCCATCTTCTTTGTATACCACCGACTAAAGTCGGTGGTTTGTTAGAAGATGGGATCCAGATGAACATTGAGTTTCAACTACGGTCTAAAGACCGTAGTTTTCAATGTTCATCTTAGATAAAAACTTATTTGGGATTTTGATCAACGGGTTGAGTCAAAATGAGTAAAATCCAGGACTACGCAATTGAGAATAACATCAGGCCGAAGGACTGTGTCTACCATACGTGGCGCGATGCCAAAAATGCCAAACTACAGCCGACAGGCAAAATACGCATCCTGGTGCCGCCTAAAAGCACAACGGCAATGGTCGAATACACATGTCCGGAGTGCAGACATTCTGCATATGTCGAACAGGAATGGAAAAGACCGTTTTCTGTAAAGTGCGCCAAATGCGGTTTCAAGATAACCGTGTCGAAAATGAAGGCCGAAGCGAAGCGGGAAGCGAAAGCCGATAACGCTAAGGAGGACTAGGTCGTGGGTGATTTCTTATATACTCCTTTATTTCCCCTACAGTAGAAAAATCTCCCCTTGCGACAGCATCATAAGCATATTGAGGCACCTCAAGAAGCGTTGCGGATTTATTATTATTATAAATTTCACAAATTACAGACCTGCCGATCCTTCTTAGTTGCATGATACTGCACCCATCATAGTGGGGCTCTAATTCTGTCAACGGCTTGATTTTAATGTCCAATCTTGCCATCAATTATCCCTCAACATCTTGTACATACTTTCTATATTCTTATTGCAGACGTAATTGTGGTGTCTGAAGCCGCCGCCCATTGACTTAGGCACATGCAGCAGTTCATGAATTATTGTTTTTGTCTTCTGTTCCTCGCTCATCTTGTCGAATTGCTCAGAAATGACTTCGATAACGTAGTGGGCCTTCATGCCCAATGCAGCCTGAAGAACGCGCGGCATGGCATGGCATCTTGCTAAAGTGCGGCGCGATTGGCTGCCCGTGGAGCGCAAAAACTTTATGCGGGAGAAATCATGCTTTACGCCTGTCTTTTCAGCTATCTGCCTGGCGCGTGCCTCTATATCTGGGGCAGGATGATACTTTATCATGTTTTAAATTTGTCGAGATATTTTAAAATAACTATGCCTCGTTAGCTCAGTTTGGTAGAGCGCTAATCAAGCCGATAAAGACTTGATCGCTATACCTTGGTAAGGTAGAGAATTATACCAAAAAGATAATTCGCCGATAGGTCCTGAGTTCGACTCTCAGACGAGGCTTTTGATTACTCATCGTCCTCTAAATCTAAGTCGAAGTTGTCATCAAATTTCTGCAGTTTACCATCGTGAAATCTAAGCCCAATACAAACTTCTCCGCGACCCATGTGGAACTTTTCTTTTTGAAATCCCAGTCCTTTCCATAGGGCTAGCTAATTCAGAAACGGTTATAAACTGAATGAAATACGCAATGGACGGTCAAAATACCTGATATTGAAAAAGCTTTTCACTTATTAAAATCTTGTTTTTTAGCTCTGTTGAAATGCTCAAAGAAAAGCAGCGACGTAGACCTATACGTCTATTGACGTATAGGTCAGCTAGGAGTATTGTGGGAACACAATACTCCTCACGTCGCTGCTTTTCACTAGGTTTTCAACAGAGCCTGTTTTTTGTAGTATATCATAATCTTTGCCCAAATATTTGATTATGCTATACAGGAATACAACAAATGATACATGATATAAATAAAGTTGCATTCCTAGTATTGGCATGATTGACATTGTTTCGCTAATACTTCATCTTGACCAGTATGTAGGCGCTATTGTAAAAGACTATGGCATCTGGGTCTACCTTATAATATTTCTTATAATATTTCTGGAGACCGGCATCGTAGTGATGCCGTTCCTGCCGGGCGACAGCCTGATATTCATACTGGGCGCGCTTGCAGCAGCGGGCGCATTGAACATAGTATGGCTCCTCGTGCTTCTTGCTGCGGCTGCGATCATTGGCGACACTGTAAACTACTGGATAGGCCATCACTTCAACAGGAAAGTGCTCAAGACAGGAAAAATAAAATTTGTAAAAAAAGAGCACCTTGATAACGCCTACGATTTTTACGAAAAGCACGGCGGCAAGACGATAATAATAGCCAGATTCCTTCCATTTGCCAGGACATTTGCGCCGTTCGTCGCGGGAATAACGCACATGAAATACAGCAGGTTCATTTCCTACAACATCATCGGCGGCATCGCGTGGACTGCTGGCTTCCTTCTGGCAGGATATTATCTCGGCAGCGTCACAATAATAAAAGACAACATAGGCCTTCTCGTTATCGCGATCGCACTCTCGACAACAGCGATAGCCTTTGTAGGATTCTTGGGTCGTATGGTGAAAAAGCAGCTTGATTAATCAAATACCTAGAGATGTCGCTACGATGAATCCAAATATCATTTCGCCTGTTATTACAACAGAGAACCCCAAAATACCGAACTCTAACCCCGATGTTATAAGTGTCATGAAAAATCCCCTCAACGGTGTCGGCAAAGCAGTGTCCATGATAGTAGAAAAACTTTAATCTATATGGAATAAATATGCTTATGAAGTCAAAAACAGAAAAAGCAACATTCGCCGCAGGCTGCTTCTGGGGCATTGAGTCCGCATTCAAGCAGGTAAAGGGCGTGACAAGCACAATAGTAGGATACACGGGTGGCTCCCTTGAAAAGCCTACATACGAGAACGTTTGCAATGACAAGACAGGTCATGCCGAAGCTGTTCTCGTAGAGTTCGATCCCAAGAAAGTTACTTATGAAAAACTTCTGCAGGTCTTCTGGAAGATACACGACCCTACGCAGTTCAATAGACAGGGGCCAGATGTAGGCAGCCAGTACAGATCAGTCATTTTTTATCATAACACAAAACAGAAAAACCTTGCGGAAGCGTCTCTAAAAAAAGAGCAAAAAAGTCATGCCAAGCCGATAGCAACCAAGACAGTAAGGGTATCAAAATTTTGGCCTGCCGAGGAATATCACCAGGATTACTACGGGAAGCATAAGCTGACAGGCTGCGCAATCAACATTATGAAAAGATTTTAATAGATGCAGATTTTCTTGTTTGATATGGACTTATCCGCAGATGAAATGAGGCATTACATGGAAAGGTGTATAAACCTCGCAAAATTAGGTCGGGGAATGGTTGGTGCGCCTTTCGTAGGCTCTCTAGTTCTTTCAAACTATGGTGAAGTACTTGGGGAAGGCTACAAAAAATTCTTATACGGAACGCGCTTTCTTTTGCACGCTGAAAGAATGGCACTTAATGTTGTTGATAACGAGGCAAGAGGCACCACTCTTTTTACAACTTTAGAGCCTTGCACCCGACAAAATGGGCACAAAAACAGTGCATTCAAACCATGTTCAGAATTAATAGTGGAAAGAGGTGTTGCCAGAGTTGTAATTGGTTTGTACGATAACAATGAAGATTCTTGTGGTGGAGTAAAATACTTAGAACGTCATGGCATAGAAGTTGTCTTATATCAAAT
>CAYJUT010000087.1:0-3673 GCA_964373415.1 uncultured archaeon
AGGAAGAATTTTTAATTCTTCCTTGTATCCTGTTTGTTTCCTTGTAGAGCTATAATGGGCGATATTTTTATATGAATAAACCCTTTCGCCGAGAGTGCAATATTTATGAACAAAGTTCCCTCCTGCATAAAAGGCCTTGATGAGTTGCTTGATGGCGGAATACCTGAAAAGCATATTATTTTATTGAGCGGAACCTGCGGCACGGGCAAGACGATATTTGGCCTGCAGTTCCTGCTTGCATCCAAGGAGCCCGGCATTTTTGTAAGCTTTGAGGACGAGCTTGACGAAATACGGGAGACTGCAAAATCCTTAGGCTGGAATGCTGAACAGATGGAGGCGTCAAACAAATTAAGACTGCTCAAGTACGACCCGTTCAGACTCGAGGACATACTCGAGGTCGTTGAAAACAATATGCGTGAAATAAATGCCAGGAGGGTCGTTTTCGACTCCATATCAGCTCTTGGCACTTACATGAAGGATATGTCTGAACTGAGGAGAATAATGCTACAGATAAACAAGGTCATGAGGAAGAATAAATGCACCACGCTCATAACATCTGAGGTATTGCCTGGCAGCAATGCGCTGTCAAGATTCGGCGTAGAGGAGTTCGTAACAGACGGCGTTATCGCGCTCTCCACCCCGTTTATTGATGGCGAGTTCAAGCGCACACTGAGCATATGGAAGATGCGAAACGTCAACCATTCCAAAAAACTTCATGTCTACAACATAAACGACAGGGGCATAACAGTTACGCCTAGAGTCATGACAAGGTGATCATCATCTACAAGGATACTGTAAAAATATTGGGCGCGTTCGGTACAGGGCACTTCTATAACTATCTCAAGCCGCTGAAAGAGGAAATAATAAAATCCAACCTGAGCATACTATTCGAGCTTTACGTTGGGCGCATGATTTTATTTGCGCTTGTGGCATTCGTGGCCACATTCGTTTTTATCCTCTCCATATTTTTCATAATGGGTGCCTCACCCGTGCTGGCGCTCATAGGCTCGGTTGTCACGGCTTTTGCGGTTTCCTTCGCAGTATTAACGATATACCATTCCTACCCCTTTCATCTGATAACATCAAAGAAAAACAGCCTTGAAGCCAATCTTCCATTTGCGATAAACCACATGTCGGCGATATCTGCAAGCGGCGTGCCACCCTTTGTCACTTTCAAGCTGCTTACCAACATACCGGAATACGGAGAAGTCGCCAACGAATCCAAGCGGATAGTGCGCAATGTGGACACGTTCGGCATGGACGCCGTTTCCGCTATGAGGAACGTGGCAGAAAGAACGCCCTCCGCCGAATTCAGACAGCTGCTGTACGGCATCATATCAACAATAGAAACAGGGGGAGATCTCAGGACGTTCCTTGAGAACTCGGCAAAAGAGGCTCTTTTCAATTACAGGATAAAAAGAGAAAAATACATGCAAACACTCTCCACATATGCAGACTTTTACACGGCCGTTCTCATAGCCGCCCCGTTGTTTTTTGTGTCCGTGCTGTCTGTCATGTCGCTGATAGGCGGTTCTGTATTCGGACTTAGTATACCGGACGCGATGAGAATAGGTGTATATGCCATGATACCTCTCATGAATATAATGTTCATAATGTTCATCCACTATACGCAGCCATCTATCTAGGTGAGAATAATGAAAAAATTAAAAATGAGCTTCAAGCTGTTGAATATAATCACCATATCATGCGGTTCGGTCATGCTTCTTATTAATTTTTTGTACTTGTCAGGGTATCCGACGGTCTATGCCGTGTTCAACATGCTTGGAGCAGTAATAATCCTCGGCATACCGCTGATGTACAGGTACACACTGTTCAAAAAAATAAGAAAGATCGAGGAAATATTCCCGAAATACCTTTCTGAGCTGGCTGAAAATATATCCGCTGGCATGACATTGCCGCAGGCCATACGCGCCACACAAACAGGCGATTACGGTGTTCTGACACCTTATGTGCATGAAATGGCCTCGAAAGTAACATGGGGCATTTCTTTCGAGCGCATAATGGAGGATTTCGCAAGGAAAAGCGGCAGCAAGGGCATGAAGAGAAATGTCCAGACAATCATTGAAACGCACCGCTCCGGCGGCTCGATGGACACCATACTAAAATCAGTTGCGCAGTCGCTCATAGAACTGGAAAAGGTAAAAAAGGAAAGGTCTGCCTCTGTCTATGCCCAGATGATAAACGGGTACCTGATTTACGTTGTGTTTTTGGGCGTTATGATAGGTCTTTCTTCCGTTCTGGTGCCTGCCTTTCGTCTTGGCGAGACGCTGCCAGACCTCGACGCTGTGTTTAGCGAGATATTCCGCGCTCTCATAGTAATACAGGGATTGTTTGCCGGGCTCTCCATAGGAAAAATGGCAGAAGGCACTCTCGTCGCCGGCGTAAAGCATGCACTGGTTCTTGTAGTCATCGGCTATTCAGCCTTCCTGATATTCGGATAAAATTAACAACCGCAGCATGTCAGGCTTTCCAGCCTGCCTTTTAAAGATTTATATACAGGCTTAACCAATAGTTATTATTGATAACTATAGACAATATTTATTAATAATAGTTAATTATAATAATTGATAACAGTAGTCAATAATAAATAGGGATCCTATGGGACTCGAGATTGTATTGAAGAAGATGCTGGAAAAGTCACCTTTCGGACTCAGCGCTTCCGAGATTTCCTCAAGGGCTAAAATAAACGAGAAGACGGCCTCGAGGCTTCTTGACAGAATGGCATCACAAAAAAAGGTAAAAAGAACGAAAGCCGGCAGTAATGTTTTTTATAGTTCCATAAAATACAGCATTTTTATCATTCTTGTTATATCTTTTTTTGGCATATCACATGCGCAGGAGATGAACAGCTCGAGCTACGCGCTGAAAACCGTTCTCGACAGTGCCGGTTCCAGGATACAGAGCACAAACTATAACGTCTATGGGAGTGTGGGACAAGTTTCCGGACCTGCCGCTTCAATAACCTATGATCTTTGCGCCGGATTTTTATGCAACTTTATAGAATTCATAACGAATCCAAAAGTCTCATTCCTGCTGGAATTCAACATAAGCGGCAACGCGAATGACGCAGTATTTGTTGACAATTTCACCGCTCTCAATCAATACAGGCCTTCCAGTCTTGTTAATTATTACACATGTCTGCAGGACTCGTCAATAGCCAATACGCCAACATTTGGCATAATCTTCGCTGGCGTGTCTCTTAATTACATCAACATATCATCCGGCAATTCCTACGTCATGAGAGTGTCACAGGACATCCCGGGCAACGAGTTCATATTACCTGTCACGCAAAACAACTGCACAGTAATAAGCGCCAAAATGCCTCAGATATCACAGTTCGGAAAGGCGCTGCAGCCATTTGTACTGGTGAGCGAAGTAGTCAACGCCATAGAACTCTCCCTCAATTATCCGGCCATCGATATAGCAGGCGACTTCGATAGGACCGGCTCATTCACGCTTAACATAGAGAAAAACCAGACAAATGAGAACCAGATCATAATAAAGCCGGTGTAAATCATGGAGATGAAAAATTTATCAGGCAATCCTCTTCAGAGAACAGAAATTTATAGGGTGTTTTCAAAATGAAAATTGTAAATTCTCTAAGAAATTTTCTTTCGAAAACAGAAATTTATAGGGTGTTTTCAAAATGAAA
>CAYJUT010000088.1:0-3645 GCA_964373415.1 uncultured archaeon
ACTTCGTGCAAAAGACTTCCAAAGAAGTCTTTTGGCGACTCAAGTTGAGCAGAGCCCAACTTCGAGTTAGTCGCAGGTATTAAGGGCATTTGGCTCTGTTGAAAACCTAGTGAAAAGCAGCGACGTGAGGAGTATTGTGTTCCCACAATACTCCTAGCTGACCTATACGTCAATAGACGTATAGGTCTACGTCGCTGCTTTTCTTTGAGCATTTCAACAGAGCTGGGCATTTCATTTTTTCTTCTTTGCCTTTGTTTTGCTCTCGAATCCAAGCGCACATGAATTTATGCAGTAACGCGAGCCGGTCGGTTTCGGTCCGTCATCGAACACATGCCCAAGATGTCCGCCGCATTTCTTGCACATGACCTCTGTCCGTTTTATAAATAGACCCCTATCAGTTTTTGTTTCAACTGCGCCTTTTATCGGCTCCCAGAAGCTCGGCCAGCCCGTGCCGGAATCAAACTTTTTTTCCGAGCTGAATATTGGCGAGCCGCAGCCTGCACACATATAAATGCCTTTATCCTTGTTGTAGAGCAGTTTGCCTGTGAAAGGCATCTCTGTGCCCTTCTTCCTCAAGACTTTGAACTGCTCTGGTGTCAGTTTCTTCTTCCATTCATTATCGGACAGATGCACGTTGTGCGTCATTCGCCTGCCTGTCCTGGGCATTTTCATAAAAATCACTCGTTTTGAATCGAAAGTATCTTGTTGCACTTGGGGCAAAGGAAAAACGTTTTAGTGCCTAGCACGACATCAGTCGCGTTGCGTATTTTCTCCCCACAGAAATGGCATATTGGGGATTTTCAGGTATATTCATGTTATCACCTCAAGTAGGCGAGATAAAACATTACAGCGCCAAATAAAATTATAATCATGCCTATTATTGTATCTTTTTTATTGCGCATTCTTTTCGTTGTCTTAAGGAATGCCAGGACCTGCACTGCAAGTGCCACTACAGTCAGGGCGAGCAGCAAAAAGTTTGCCGCGTTGCTGAACCATCTGGGACTGATAAGTATGTAATGCAGCACTGTAAAAATATATGCGAAGTAAACCAACCTATGAATATTTTTCCACTTCTTGAAGCCAAGCCTGTCCACTGCCCAGTCTGTCGACGTGAGATAAATCGGTACAAAAAGCCAGAATGCTATGAGGCCGAAAATAACAGGGTTAATGAATGGATTTGTTTCCTGCCATATTAGCATGATATTGAACTGGAACAGGTAGGCCATCACGGTAATCATGTGCATTATTATGAACGTGAAACCCCACACGCCAATTGTCCTGCGGTGAAAAATATAATTATATTTTGTCAGTTTAGCAAGCGGACCTATTATCAGCGCGATGCTTATCAGGGTCGCGCCTGCCAGAGCACTGCTCCTGATTAAAGATGTGGTCATTTGATCAGGAATAAGGATTATGTACTGATAGAAGAATTCCAGAAGCCAAAAAATGATTATGGGTATGCTGGCCTTTATCACATATCTTTTGTTCTCACGCAGGCTCTGGAAAAGTTTTGCCCTCTGCTTCGTTGGCTGGTGTGTTGGCTGGTTATCTTGTAGCTGCCCAGCAGGCCACAGGGGCTTTTCGTCCTTAGGTTCCTGTGATTCTTCATCCATGAATATAGCTCTGATTGTAAGGTTAAAAACTTTGTTAGAATAGTCTTATCATGACTGTAATTGATTTCCAGATGATTATGGCATGGACACTGGTCGTGCTTGTGGGCATGACGTTTTACTGGCACAAAACTGCATATGCGGAAGAGTTCTAATAAAATTAATGTGTCCCTTTACCATTAAGGGCTTTCGCCACCGACAGACGCAAAACGGACTGACGTTCTTCGAACATCCTTCGGCCTGTACGCTTTTTCACTTGCAAAGAAAAGGTTTAAAGCATCTTATAGCAAATCTCAATGATATTTGAACTTTTGTTGAGTTTGCTATAAAGGAGATCTCGTGATATTAAAGTTCATTTATTTGAGAGATCTCCTATTATTATGCCGTCTAAGGAAAACAGATTTGGATTCCATGTATTTCCTATGATTTTCCAGATTCTTTCTTAGCTGGCTTGTTTCGTCTTCTATCAAAGAAATTGATTCGTCAACTTTTGACAGGATAGTTTCTTTGTATTTTGCTATATCTTTTTTGCTCATAGAGTTGGATTCTTTGAGCAGTCTGCCTAATTCGTTGGAAATATTTCTTATGTTATTTTTCGCTTCAAGAAGAGCTGGCCATGACATGATTATAAACTATTTGAGATGCTCGACAGCTGAAAAATCGAAGCCCTGCGACACCAGAGTATTTCTTATGCCATCAACAAGTTCGACTCTGGGAAACCATTCCGTGGCACTTATCTTTGTTATATCCGCCTTGCTTCTCTGGACCTCGCTGACAGCCGGCAGGAATTTCACATTGGGCCTGCTCTTCGTCATTTCATGAATAGCATCAATTACACCAAGCAATGATGTTTCCTTTCCTGTTCCTATATTGTACGTGCCGTTCATGCCAAGTCCCATGACAAGCGCGCTCACGGCGTCGTCGATGTATATAAAATCGCGCGTCTGCGTGCCGTGGCCATAAACTGGCACATCGTCATATTTTGGTATTAGTTTGCAGAACCTGTTTATCACGCTATTTCCATTCGGTCCGTAAACATTGAACAGGCGCGCTATGAAAGCATTCTCGTGGCATATCTTTTCTGCGCGCAATTTACTCTTGCCGTACTGGTTAATAGGCCTGCACTCATCCGTTTCTTTTGCCAGTTTAGTGTCTCCATAGACTGCCGCAGAGGATGTAAAAATAACTTTAGCATTCGCCGCCTTGGCAGCCTCAAAAATATTTTTCGACCCGATAAAATTTGTGTTGTATACTAGATCGTCATCCGTTGAACGGGCTTCGCTAACTGCTGCAAGATGAAAAACCGCTTCGATGCCCTTCATGGCTCTTTGAACGTCGTCCGCATCCCTTACGTCCCCCTCTATTACCTTTACCCCCTCTAGCTGCTCATTCTTAGAATTGGAAAAATTGTCATAAACAGCAACGCCATGGCCGTCATGTAGAAGTCTTTTAACAAGATGGCGTCCTACGAAACCGGCGCCGCCCGTGACAAGTATTTTCATGTTCTTATTATGACTGAAAAACTTAAATCCTAGAACCAGGCTTATTTTTGCATCAAACAAAAAATTTCAGCACGAGTATACCAACCCCAAATAGAACGCTGAACGCGACTACGTGGCTGGGCTTTATCTGTATCTTTTCCTCTACGTCCATGTACCTTATTAGGCCGGCAGTTGACTGCGGCATGTACTGCTTTTTCTCTGCCATAAAACTGCTTCGTATTAAAAACTTAAATAGGCTCAATTTATGTATCTATATGGAAGAATATGTAATTGCCCCTGGTGGACATGCAACAAGTTCTATTGGCGAATTCAGGTGCACAAGAGGCGGTAGTGTGGTGTACAGTTCTGGAAAAGATGTCCTCGGTCCATACGCTCCATTACCGGATCGTGGAAACCATGTAACATTAACAAGTTATGACTTATATTTTATAAAAGATGGAAAAAATACAAGAATAAGAATCGAGCCACTACCAGCTCCTAGATAAAACTGATCGGCATTTTATAGCTGACCAACTTAATATTCTGGTTATTAC